>JAGXSQ010000154.1 GCA_018333395.1 Dethiobacter sp. | reverse complement strand
ATGTCTAAAATATTTGGATTTCTGTTTACTGTATGCCTGACACTTTTTTCCGTGGTTCTTTTTCCCGGCTATTCCCTAGCCAAGCAGGATCTTGTCATAACTTTTAATACAAAACGGCTCAGTTTAGACCCGGCACCTATTTTAGAACGCGGGCGGGTGCTTGTACCTTTGCGAGCCTTTTGCAACAGTCTGGGTGCTGAAATCGTCTGGCTCAACCGGACAGTCGTCGTTAAGAAAGGAAGCAGCCGGATAGTTCTCAGACTGAACCCTGATAATTCTGCTTTGGTTTATAGGAACGGAGAACTGGTATTCTTGGATGTCAATAAAGCCCCCCGGCTATTAAAAGGCAGAATATTCGTGCCGCTCCGGTTTTTGTCGGAGACAATAGGTATGAATGTTAACTGGGAGGCCATTTCAAAAACGGCAGCAATAACGAAGTCAGAAAAACAGGAAAAAGGAGGGAAAGAGTATCCCTCAAAGGCATTGTACGAACTAGAACAGCCATTTGAAAGGTATGCGAGGTTAATGCTTAGGGTAGTTGAACGGGGCATCGATCTTGACGATTATGACCTTACAGTACTGGGTTCCCGTTGGGTTGATTTTACCGGAGACGGAACTAAAGAACAGGTAAAGTTGATGGCTGTTCTTTTTCGTCCCGGTTTGCAGGAGTATTTTTGGCTGCCGGCATATGTCGTTTATCAGAATCCGTTAACTAGAGAGATTGAAGTTATCGAGCTTGAGGGCAATACCCAGGAGTTAAACAAGCGAAATATCAATATTGAATGGCAGGGATTTGAGGGAAAAGGTACACTTAAAATAGTCTGCACGATTAATGTTCCGGTGCTTGAACATACCTTAAGGTTACGACATCAGCTAAATTTCAATCACAAAACAGGTCGGTTCGAATTATTATCCATGGTTAACTGAACAACTTCCAGAGCTTGTTATAGCTAAACACTATATGCCTCCCTCCTCGCGGAACGCAATCCACTAAGCGCCACTCCCCTTTAAAAGTATAATACAAATATTAGCGCATGGAGCGAGGAAATTTAGATTTATTGATTTTAGCTTTACAATCTATGATGTGTCAATCAAAGGCGGGCGTGACAACGGAATTTGCTAAATCACAGCCAAGTCATAGCCATGTAGAAAAGCCTCCAAAAAATGTAAGCTGTTATTGCGGTAAGCGATAGCAGCTTTTTGCTGTAATCCAACAACAACCATGGAAAGGAGAAATTCTAGATGGGTGACGTTCGAACCCCGAAAGGGAAGCTGGTAGGGAAACTCGATGAGCCGATAAACACCCTCCAAATCAAAGACGGTGATAAGACTACGCTGATTGAGATACCCGCAGAAGGCCTGAATATTCGATTCGTTTCAGGCATTGGCTCGGTTGAGGATGTTTGCATTTCAGAATAAGTGGTTGGTTGGACCTGCATGGCGCACTCAAGCAAGCGATAAAACAGCAAACCTCTGTTGGCTGACTTTCTGCGATTGGGGGGGGCGGTACCCAAAGAGGGGTGTGCAACACGTTGCCTGTTAAAATTTTCGTTCCTGGTTCGCTTGTACCAACGCGAGGGGACGATAAACAAAATAAGCTGTTTTTTTGGTCAAGATTAGGACCGCAGCAATGGAAAATTATATTGACCGATGCGGTCTATTGATCTATAATTAAGTTGACCGATACGGTCGAGACGCAAATTGGAGGAAGTTGAATGGAAAAATTTACAAATCTGCCGGACGATAAGAAAAACGTCATAATCAATGCCGGGTTGACCGCTTTCAGCAAAAGCGGCTATAAGAAATGCTCTGTAAGCGACATCGCTTCTCTGGCGGGTATCGCCAAGTCCATGATTTTTCACTATTTCGGGACGAAGAAGAATATGTACTTTTATCTATTGGAATTCATTCGTAATGAAATAGTCGATGATATCCTGCAAAAGAAAATCAATGACGAATCTGATTTTTTTGAGCGTATTCGATTAGCGACAGAAGTTAAAGTCACCGTCTTAAAAAAATACCCATGCGCAATCTCTTTTATTATGAGCTTATATTTTGAGACCGATAAAGAGGTCGTCGATGAAATTAAGATCCGGCTGGCTCAGGGAGTCAATTTTTCTACAAGTTTTGCGCTAAAAGATATCGACAGCAAGAAATTTAAACCGGGCATCGACTCAAACCTGGTGTTAACCATGCTACATCGCTATAGCGAAGGCTTTTTAGGGAAAGCTCCATATCAACCCGATTTGAACATTGATGAAATAACTGCGGAATTTTATCAGTGTTTGAATATGTTAAGAGATAATTTGTACAAGGAGGAGTATTTATGATTACCGTTTCAGGGCTGACTCTTACCTACCCAAACGGAAAAGGGGTTTTTGATTTAAACTTTACTGTTCCGGAAGGAGTGGTGATGGGCTATTTAGGCCCTAACGGGTCGGGCAAAACCACCACGATCAGGGCGCTTCTGGGCTTCATGCGGCCAAACAGCGGCGAGTGCCGGCTGGGGGATCTTGATTGCGCTGAGCAAGCGCCGCAGATACAAAAAATATTAGGCTACATCCCGGGAGAAATCTCTTTCCCTGAAGGTATGAGCGGTGACGAGTTCCTGTCCTTTATGAGCGCCATGCGAGGAACCAAAAGCGCGGAGCACAAAGATCGGCTTCTTGAAATGTTTGAGCTTGATCCGAAGGGCAAAATAAAGAAATTTTCGAAAGGGATGAAGCAAAAGCTCGGAATAATAGCGGCTTTCATGCACAATCCCGAAGTGCTCATTTTGGATGAGCCCACAAGCGGCCTTGATCCTTTAATGCAAAACCGATTTACAGAGCTTATTTTACGCGAAAAAGCTAATGGCAAAACCATTCTTATGTCCAGCCACATTTTCGAAGAAGTGGAAAAGATGTGCGACAGTGTTCTGATCATCAGGGATGGGAGAATAGTTGAGCAAGCGGATGTACGAAAGCTTAAAGACGAGCAGCGCCGAGTGTTCGTTATAAGGCCCGGCGAAGCTGTTGTTGCCGCCGGCATACTTAAAGCCGCGGGTTTTGACACGCGTGTTGAACCGGACGGCGCCCTTGAGGTTTCAATATCAGGCGACAAGGTAGATAGCTTCGTTAAAACAGCCGCACAGTTTATGGTGCTGAACCTTAGCGTAAAATATCAATCCCTCGAGGATATCTTTATCCACTATTATGGCAAGGAGGTTAAATAGTCATGAGTTTACCCCTTTTTAAAAAGACTTTGAAGCAAAACTGGACATTGCTGCTTATATTTTTTGGCGTGCTAACCATGTATATGACCACGATGATTTCTATGTACAACCCGGAGGATATGGCGGGGCTGATCGGCATGATCGAGGCATTCCCTGAGGGTCTCAGGGCTGCGTTTGGGTTTGACGCCTTGGTCATGGAACTGACGGGTTATCTGGCCAGTTGGCTCTATGGGATGTTGATGATTGGCTTCCCTATGGTATATTCAATTATTCTGGGCAATGCACTAGTTGCCAAAATGGTAGATAATGGGTCGTTTGCCTATCTGCTATCTACGCCTACCCCGAGGGTTAAAATCATAGTTACCCAAGGCATCTACGCGCTCACATCACTTCTCATCCTTTTTATAGCACTATTTACCGTGGGTGTGCTGTCCGCTGAGGCTATGTTTCCGGGAGAGCTAAACATAAACGCCTTTTTCAGGCTCAATGTAACAACAATGCTCGTTAACATGGTGGTGATGATGATAACTTTTTTCTTCTCATGCCTGTTCAATGAAGCAAGGCTGTCGCTTAGTTTTGGGGCTGGAATCCCGATTGCCTTTTTATTGATGAATATGCTTGGCGGATCCGCGCCTGACTTGAAGATCCTATCCGACATCTCCATATTTGGCTTCTATGATCCGGTCAGACTGGTTGCCGGAGACGCTGCATGGGGAGTAAACTTAGCTTACATCGGGATTATTATTGTGCTGTTTGCGGGCGCGGCGATGATATTTAACAAGAAAAAGCTGCCCCTTTGATATAATGGGGGATACAGCAACCGCTTCAAACTATAGTGCGACATATACATGAATATTTCACAACAACGGACGAAAAAGGGCGCCCATACATTCTGGCGCCCCCGGCGTTGCTCATCTAGTTCGGCAAGCCGCTCCGTGTCTTTGCGGTACCGTTCAATGTATCCGGTATGCCGTCCATTGAATTCTTCCTGACTGACCGCGACACTGGCATTCTCGTAGATTGCTTTTTTGTTAGTTCAGCAATACCTCTAACTCCTGTCAGAGCGCTTTGTGGAAATTGCTTGTTACTGAAGGCCGGGCAGTTGGATAAAGGCTCTGTCTGTAAGCGCGACAACATCGGTGTCTGTGTCTATGACACCAATTTCTTTGCCAGCTTCAAAGGAAATAAGCAGTGCTTCTCGTGCTCCCGCGACCGAAGGCACAAATTCCAGAGCCTCCAGAATTTGGCCGTTTAATTCGGCAGTACCTAAAACAAATCCTTTTTCCACAATTAATGCGCCAACTTCAACCGGGTTATCTTCCACATACTGTGCCGCTCTGAGAACGGCTCTCGTAATGGCGGCCGCCACCTCCGGCTCATTCTCTACCAAATCACCGTCAATCAGCCAAAGGCAGCAGTATTCCGCATGGTAAGGAGCATGTATGGACTGATTCAGCAAGACCCGAAACTTAGCCAAGTTTAAAGCAAAGGTGGTGCCAAACGGTTCGCCGACAGCAACGGCGTCTACCTCTCCCTTATCTAAAGCCAATTCCAGTTCCGCTACCGGAAATGCCCTCCACTCCACTTCTTTCATGTCAATGCCCTTGACAGCCAGGTCGCGCGCCAGCAACATCATTGGTGCGCCTCCGATTGCGGGCACGCCAATTCTCTTGCCTTTTAAATCCTCCACTTTTTCAATGCCGGAATCAGCCAATGTATACGCATAGAGGCACCCTTTATGCAAGGCAGCAGTAACTTTGGCATTCACTCCCTGCTCCAGCGGTTTAATCCAGGTTAAAGCGAGGCCGGCCACCGCATCTATCCGGCCGGCGGCAAAGCTGTCTCTGATGAAATTAAAATCGCCTTTTACCATTTCCACAGCAAAACCTTCTTCAGCAAAAAAGCCTTTTTCATACGCTATATAAGTTGGTGCTTCGCAAGTCAACCCTTGGTAAGCAATGCGCAACGGTCGCAGCGTCGCAGCACCATCTTCCTTGGCTGGCGGCACCGCAGTACGAGCACCACAACCAGCAACCAACAGCAATAAACTCATCAACAAAGCAACCAAAACGCATTTTTTACCCCATTTCTTCATAATTCATCTCTCCCCTTTTCTGATTATTTTCTGTTGAGGCTCTCAACTTAAATCTGGTAACCGGTCGGTTCATCATGGACAAAGTTTAGAATCTCTAATATTTTAGTGCGCAGACGGAAGAAGTCAGGATGGTTCCTGGCTCGAGGCCGCCCCATCGCTACCCGAACAATTTCTTTAATCCTGCCCGGCCGCGAAGCCATAACCACAATTCTGTCACTTAGATATACTGCCTCGTCAATATCATGAGTCACAAACAGCATCGTAGTGCTTCTATCCTGCCAAATTCTGAGCAACTCATCCTGCATCTGCATCCGGGTAAAAGCATCAAGCGCGCCCAGCGGTTCGTCAAGCAGCAACACCCGCGGATGATTGACTAGTGCCCTTGCCATTGCCGCGCGTTGCGCCATGCCTCCCGATAACTGGAAAGGAAAGGCCTGCTCGAATCCTTCTAGCCCTACCAGCTTAATCATCTCCCTGACTTCTTCGCGCCGTTTGTGCAGCTTGCGTGCCTCCATGCCGACGGCAATATTTTTTTCCACAGTAAGCCAGGGATAGAGGGTAGGGTCCTGAAACATTAATCCTCTTTCATAGTGCGGACCATGAATTTCCTGACCATCAAGGTATAGCTGACCTGACGTAGGCGCATCCAAGCCGGAGATCATCCTTAGCAAAGTCGACTTGCCGCAACCGCTTGGTCCTACCAGGGATACAAACTCGCCTGGAGCCACATCGAGTGTCACAGGAGTAAGCGCCTCTATTGCGCCACCGCTCGCGTCCACAAAAACTTTACTTACGCCGCGAGCCTCTATCCGGCCTTGTTCAGGCACGGAAGCAGACTGTTTCGACTCTACCATTTCACTACCCCCTTTTGCCAGATCAGAACACGGTCTCGAACTTCAAAAAGAATTGTAATCAGATTGGAGAATACTAAGGAAATAATGATTAAGACGGCATAAACTTTATCGTATTCCGCCCAGCTTTGCGCCCAAGAAATATACCAGCCGAGCCCTGCTTTAACGCCAAGCATTTCCGCTACGATCAAAGCCAAAAAAGAGGTGGTGAGACCCATGAAAAGGCCGATAAAAATCAGCGGCAATGCCGCCGGTATCGCGACTTTAAAAATCAGAAATCTGTTATCGGCGCCAAGCGTTCTGGCTACATCAAAATAAGCATTCGGCACACCGGCAATTCCCGAGCTGCTCATAATCGTCACTGGAAACCACACAGCCAGTGCCACCAAAAAGACGCTCGCCGAAAAACTTGTCGGGAAAATTGTCAGGGCAACGGGTATCCAAGCGGTGGCTGGAATGGGGCCAAGCATTTTAACTAGCGGCGTAAACCAGTAACCGACTTTTTTGCTCCAACCCATGCCGATGCCGGCCAGCAGACCAAAGGCAGCGCCCAGGAAATATCCGGTGAACTGCAGACGAAGGGAGTGAAGCAAACTGGTACCCAGCATTCCCCAGTCGTCTAAATACACAGCCAACACCCTCCCCGGTTCGGGGAAAAAAGGCAAAGGAATCAGGCGAAGCTTCAGCGTGACCAGATCCCACAAAGCCAAAACCAAGAAGATAGCCGCAAAAATCGGTGCTCTTTGCAACAAGCCATTTGAAAGTTTTGGTACGAAGAGCGTCACTGCAACCCAAAACAGATACAGCAAAATTAAAATCGTCAAGAAAGCGGGGTATGCCGACGGTCGAGTCAAAACATTGCCTGCATCAGGCAGAACGCGATGCAGCAATAGTGCTATGGCAAAAGTCACTACAGGGAAAACAATTTTTAGATTAGCTCTCTGTCCGGTCTGCAAGTTCTGCGCTACAGCAATTTTTATCACTACGAACTTCCCTTCCTTTCTGCCTAAAGCGGGATTTTTTGTCACTACGCTCGCATCTAAGCACTACTAACCTGGCCGACTATTAATTCCTATTTATTCTATAGAATATATGGGCATTATAATACTGCCGGCACTTTTTTGTCAAGACTTTTTTCGCCATCTTTTACCCGCTCAGAGCAGGAGACTAATGCTTCACCATGTATTCTGTTGGTTACGCTGCCCTCAATGGGAAGCGGGTGAACCCCCTCTGAGTATTAAGGAGCGCTCAGCAAAAGATTGACACTCTGGCCCTTTGTATGGCCGGGTTGGAGAAATTTTTTAAAGAGCACCGAATCGGCACAGCGCTCCGGCAGGCGAATTTCTTTAAGCTGGTGCAGGAGCGGCTGGGACACTCCAGCATAACCATGACGCTTGACCTGTATAGCCACGTCACGCCGGAGATGGCGAAGCTGGCGGCGGAGAGTTTGAACGGACTACTGGCAAAAAGAAAAAACCCTGCGAAGTCGCAGGGCGAAGAATAAAAGGATTAAGTTGTACCGTCAGCAGGGGCGCAATCCCTGCTTTTTTTTTGGCTTCAAAACTGTTTTATGCTTGTTCCTAAGATTTGCAAAAACTCTGGAACCCTTGATTTTATTGGTGCGAGAGGGGGGATTTGAACCCCCACAGGCGTAATGCCCACTAGATCCTGAGTC
>JAGXSQ010000153.1 GCA_018333395.1 Dethiobacter sp. | reverse complement strand
GGTAAAGAGCGGGATTGTAAGGCTCGCTTTTCTTGAGGATGTTGTAGATGGCAGTCAGCAGCATTCTGGCAATCGCAAGAATGGCTTTCTTATGTCCCCGGCGCTTCTTTAAGGAGAGATATGGCGATACAGGCAACCAGAAAAGATTTGTGGATATCCATTCCACAGCAGATTGGATACACGATTTTGAGCATAACACATCCCCTCGCTAAGGTATTTGAGGAAACAGGCAGGGACTGGACGCTCACTGAAAAACGAGTATTGTCTCTCTGCTTTATACTGACTGCAGTTAGGACAATCGGTTTCATATCCTTTTGTGCCTTGAAGCGCAGCGGAAAGGAATGGTCATACCAATGAAAGGCACGGCCGCGACTAAAACAGGAAGCAAAGTCCCTGATCAGAGTGCAAAGTTCAGCGGTCACCTGGCCTCACCTGCTCTCTGGCGCTTTCTTAAAGTCTGCAAGCGGCAAAGGGTTTCCGGAATAATTCGTTTGTGGCCCTGCGCTTCCAGCCAGCCACCGGGCCGTGCTGGATAAGAAAAAATCCATGTCAACGGTCAGCATGGCCCGGCGGCAGGCGGAGTTCTCCGGCGGCAGGTAGACACGCCTATTCATACAGCACAGTTCCTGCAGGGGCTTTTGGGGCAACACTTCTACCATCCGGCTGATCTGCAGAAAGCTTCTAAGTCCCCAAAGGGCGGTCAGAACAAGGAGCGACAAGGGGGTGCTAAACCGGAAGCGTACCCCGCAGGGATTTCTGGGGGCAGTACCATCGCCAGGGTGTTCGTGGAAAAGGTTTTAGGCAAAGAATGGTGAACACCCTGTTAATGATCACATCTTCCGGTACAAATGCTCAACTTCCTCTTAGGGTACCCGCAGCGGACGAATCAGACTCGAGCCAAATGCTTTTGTTTTGTTCTGGCAATCGTGACATTATCATTCTTACGGTCTCTCAGCCCCTCTACCGCACTTGGTTTTATCTCTGACCGGTAGTCTACGCCTTTTTTCTGCTGACGCTGGTAAATTACCTTATGGCTGGGTACCGCTTTAACGTCATGATTAACCTTGTTCTGATACCAGAAGAAAGTGTGATTATCCGGCAGGTCAGGGACGTTTTTCAGGCCTTCCCTGTCAGCGGTGAGCTCCAACTGTTCAGCAAGGACTTTGCGCACATAATCGCGGGTATCCTGGAACTTAAGCAGCTTAGGGAAAACCCCGCCGGGAATAACCTGTTGCCACTGCTTGTTTTCATACTGGGCCAACAGGGCTGCCGCCCTATGCAAATGGGCGATTTCCTGTTGCAGGTGCATTTCCCAGACGGATTTTACTTTCGGGTCCACCTCATCCTGATAGCAGGAGTAGTAAAGGTAGCATTCGGTGTACTCGTGGTTCAGCAGGCTTTCCAGCCAGGTGCAATTCGGATCCAGCAGCGACCCGTATTGAGTCACGTGCTCCTCCTCAATCATGGCAATTTCCTGGTAAAGCTGCCGGCCCAAGTCGTTGTAGTAGGTGTTGCCGAGATTGCCATAGAAGTTCATGGTCTGTTGTTCACCGGCTGTAATGGTCAGAATGTTCAGCTTGGTTCGAATATCAGCTGTCTTAAAATCAATAAAATTTCTAACAGTGTCACTTGGATGCCGGTGCTCAGCGATGGTGGGGCGACCCGGAGTGATTTCCACGTATTCTTTTACCAGCTTATGTGAGGGAATGCCTTTATCCAGGTCTAACAAATTAGCATATCGATACAGATGGTCAAAATCCTCCAGAAGCGCAAAATCCAGAGTCTGCTTCACATAGGGATCCGGCTCATTCTGCGCCAGCCAGGCCGTCAGGTCCACCGCCACATGCTCATAGCCGATTGTGGTCTCGAGCTGCGTTTCATCAATGGGTTTTAACCAGTTGATATGTTTCTGCTGTAACTGCTCAATGCGGCGGGACATGGCCAGATCTCGCCGCAACTCATTATTGTTGCAGTTACGGTGGAACTGGTGGGAAAACATGGCCGCTTCCGCTTCAATACCGTTCATCAGAATAATACGCGTTTTTGTGTAAGGGTCCACCTCCTCCTTGGAGTAAGGCTGTGGGTAGATTGTTTTCCAATCCATTATGGCATCTCCGAGCAGCATGGGCTTTTCTTCAAAAGGGTTAAACATAAAGAGCTCCTTTCACTTAATCTCCCTTTCATTATGCCGGTTGACATCCAAATTATTCAGCAAGCAAAGAACATTTTCGGTATTCCATTTCAGACCTCCAAAATCAGTATTTACTTGATCCAGCACGGAAAACATTACTAAATTCTCTTTGGCATATTTGACAGCGGACCATCCTCTAGGGGTGGTCCGCTGCAATTTTTAACCAAAAATTAGCCTGCTCTTAATCTAGATTCTCAGGAGATTTAACATTCATTTGTTAAGATTTTAGGCAGTGTAAAATATAGGAGGGAATGAATTGAAACAGAAAATCTTATTGTACGTAATGGTTGCCCTGTTATTAACGGGCTCTATGGGAGGTCTGGTCGGATGCGGTCAGCGGCAGGCAGCGGCAGATCCCACAAAAGGGGAAATCACTGTTTATACGGCCCTGGAAGATGAATTGGTTACTGAATATTTGGCGGCCTTCAATCAAAAGTTCCCTGATATTAAGGTAAATATCGTCAGAGAATCTACCGGCGTTATCACGGCCAGGCTACTTGCCGAAAAAGCTAATCCACAGGCGGATGTTGTGTGGGGATTAGCGGCGTCATCTTTGATGGTGCTTGATAATCAAGGCCTGCTGGAGCCTTATGCTCCTGTAGGCGTGGAAAGGATACTTGCTAAATTTAAATCGGATAGAGAAGTTCCGACCTGGGTGGGCATTACTGCCTGGGAAACTGCAATCGTTGTCAACACAGTAGAAGCACAAAAACTGGGATTGCCGGAAATACGGTCTTATCAGGATTTGCTGAAGCCGGAGTTTGAGGGACATATTGTTATGCCAAACCCAGCTTCGTCAGGAACCGGCTTTTTAACTGTAGCCGGCATACTTCAGCTTAAGGGAAAAGACACGGAGAAAGGTTGGGAATACCTTGACAGCCTCCATGAAAACATCTCACATTATGTGCACTCCGGATCAAAACCGGCCAGAATGGCTGCAGCCGGTGAAACCGTGGTTGGCATCAGCTTTGGATATGCGGGTATCAGGCAGAAACGACTAGGAGCGCCCGTTGAAATCATTTTCCCGGAAGAAGGTTCAGGCTGGGATATGGAAGCCAATGCCCTCATGAAAAAGGGTGAGATAAAGCCTGCCGCTAAAACATTCCTTGATTGGGCCATCTCAGATGAAGCGATGAACCTTTATAAGGCTAATTATCCAATCATCTCGACAGGAAAAGGCGGCACATATGAAGGTTTTACCTTTAATCCTGTTGACCAGCTGATAGAGAATGACCTTGCATGGGTTGCCGAAAACAGGGAAAGCATCCTTGAGAAATGGACGCAACGATACGGTACAAAATCAGCCCCGAGAGAATAATTCATGCTGCACAACCTATGCGGCAGAAGCTACTGCTTCTGCCGCATAGATAATGATTCGGGAGGTATGTTCATGTGTTATTTAAAGGCTGAAGATATCTGTAAGCAGTATGCGGGAAAAGCCGTGCTTACAGGTGTTACGGCAGAAATTGCTCAAGGCGAACTTGTTTGCATTTTAGGACCGTCAGGGTGCGGGAAAACCACACTTTTGCGCATTATGGCAGGACTGGAAACGGCCGATCGGGGCAAAGTCATTATTGATGGTAAAGATTGTACAATGTTACCTCCTGGAAAGCGCAATTTTGGGATCGTTTTTCAATCCTATGCCCTGTTTCCGAACATGACAGTCGAACAGAATGTCCTTTTTGGCTTGGCCCAGCAGAAACAATTAAATAA
>JAGXSQ010000152.1 GCA_018333395.1 Dethiobacter sp. | reverse complement strand
AAGCCAATGAAGTACCTAAATAGCCGATCTCCTCCAACGCAACTACTTCTTCGCTCCACCCGTACCCCCGTCCGCCATACTCCGGTGGAAAGCGCAACCCAAACAGTTTGACGTCTGCCAAGGCGCGCATGTAATCTGCCGGATAGGTAACGCGTTCCGCATCCATATCTAAAATCAGTTGTTTATCTACGCTCTTAACAAAGGCTCTGGTCTCCTCCTGCAGTTTTTGCTGCCTTTCGTTCATCAGAAAAGATAACATTTTTTCTCTCCTCTCATTTGTTCTTCATTTCTAAAACAGCCGCTATCCGCCGCGTGACTTTAGCTATAAAATTAACATTCTGAATTTTTCTGACTGGCATAACACCCAAGAGGGAATTTGTGAGAAAAGCCTCCTCGGCTTCCTCTATATCTTTAGGGGTCAGGGTTTGTTCCCTGGCTGGGATATTTAAGTCAGAACACAATCCCAAAACTTTTTCTCGGATAATACCGGGAAGCACACCATCTGCAACAGGAGGCGTAAGCACTGCGCCATTTATAACCAGAAACAGGTTAGCAACCGCAGCTTCAGTCAGCCTGCCGGCGGCATTTAAGAGAATAGCCTCATCACTTCCGCAAAGCTTAGCTTCTCGCTTAGCAAGGATACTGTCTGCAAAATTGGTGGTTTTATGGCGGGATAGTGGGGAGTGCTCGTTTCTGCGGGTAGTTTGGGCGATGATAACCACAAAGCCCTGTTCATAAAGTTCTTCCCTGTATGGTCGACCGCGGCGGATGGTAATCAAGATATTGAGTGGGCTGTTTATTTTAGCCAGCAGTCCTTGGCTTTCTCTGGGAGAGACGGTAAGCCGCATGGAGCCGCTTTCAAGAGCATTTGCGTCGATAACAGCCTGCATGGCTCCTGCCAGCTCTTCTGCTGAGGGCAGGTCATAAGCAAAGAAAGAGGACGACTGTCGAAGGCGGTTAAGGTGTTCACTGAGGTAGAGCGGTTTGCTGTTTTGCACAAGGATGGTTTCAAAAAGACCGTCCCCAAAAAGATAGGAGCGATCTGTGACGGAAATCTGAGCAGAGCTAGAGGACGTAAGAGTTCCGTTCAAAAAAGAATAATCAGTCATGTTACACCTCCGGAAAGCGGTTTACCCCCAGACTTTTAAGGAGGGCTTTTGCTTTGTGGAGAGTTTCCTCGTATTCCAGCAGGGGCTCGGAATCGTAGACGATCCCACCGCCCACCTGAAGATGAAGCTTATCCCCTTTGTTAATGAAAGTGCGGATCACAATATTTAAATCGGCGCGCCCATCAAAGCCTATGTAACCAATAGAACCGGTGTAAACGCCGCGGCGAACCGGTTCGACTTCTTCGATAATCTCCATAGCGCGAATTTTTGGCGCACCGGTGATGGAGCCGCCGGGAAAAATTGCCTTAAGCAGATCAACCGTATCCTTGCCGGGGGCTAATTGGCCGCGCACGGTGGAAACAAGGTGAAAGACGGTGGCGTATTTTTCTAGCGCTATAAGCTCCGGCACGCTTACTGTGCCATAGGCACAGACGCGACCTAAATCGTTTCGTTCCAAATCAATAATCATCACAAGTTCAGCTCGATCTTTTTCGCTGGCCAGCAGCTCTTCTCCAAAAGCACTATCTTCTTCCGGCGTTTTGCCGCGGGGACGTGTGCCTTTAATGGGACGAGTTTCCACCACATTATCTGCTAAGCGCACAAACCGCTCCGGCGAAGAGCAGAGTACGCGCAAATCATGGCCGCAGTCTAGATAGGCGGCAAACGGTGCCGGGTTAACTTGGCGCAGGCGACGGTAGAGCTGAAAGGGCGGCATGCGCAGAGGCGCATCAAAACGTTGCGTCATATTTGCCTGGTAGATGTCGCCGGCGATAATATAGTCGCGGATACGCTCCACCGCTTCTCCATAAGCATGGGAGCTGAAAAATGTTTGAATGTCGGCAGCAGCAATCTCCGGCTCGGACCAAGGGTCCGGCAGAATTAGCTGCTGCCGCATTTTTTTCCGCAAGCTGACCAGTCCAACCGACGCCTTGGCAGCCGCTTCCTCTCCCTGGAGAGGATGGCCGGAAGCGACAAGAAAAGCGCGGTTTTCTGTATGGTCGATGGCGACGAAAGCATGATAAAAACCCAGATAAACATCCGGGACGTTTAAATCATCCTCAGTCTGTTCAGGCAAGTTTTCCACCATACGGCCCAAATCGTAGGAAAAAAAACCTACGGCACCACCCAAAAAAGGAATATGCAAGTCGCCGCGCTCCAAGCTGAAGCGCTGCAAACATTGCCGCAGCACCTCAAAAGGGTTGGCGGAAAAGGAACGGGTAATGCCCTCCTCTTCAAGCACAATCCGGCGAGCATATGTCTTCAAGAGCATAAAAGGATTGCTGCCCATAAACGACCAGCGACCCATTTCCCCGCCGGGCAGGCTGCTGTCGAGCCAGAAAGGATACGGGTCGTTGATAAAAGCAGCAAAGAGCTGGTCTGGCGGGCAGTCTAGCGTAATTTCCTCCACCAACGGTTTTAGACAAGACATAACGATTCCTCCTTCCTGCTGAGCTTATAGCGCAGGAAGTTAGCCAGCAGACTCAGGCCGTGTTCTGTGAGAATGGCTTCGGGATGAAACTGCACGCCTTCCAGATAAGCAATATGCTTATGTCGCAACCCCATAATTTCACCTTCCTTGGTTTCAGCCGTAATTTCCAGGCAATCAGGAAGGGTTTCTCTCTCAACCACTAAGGAGTGATAGCGGGTCGCGGAAAAAGGTGCGGGCAGGCCGGCGAAGACGCCGCAGCCGCCGTGGTAGATCAGCGAGTTTTTACCGTGCACAGGCCGTAACGCCCGAATAACCTGACCGCCAAAGACTTGCCCTAAGCTTTGATGACCGAGGCAGATGCCTAGGATGGGGATTTTTCCGGAGTAACGACGGATAATCTCCATGGAAACTCCGGCTTCATTTGGTGTACATGGCCCCGGGGAGATGATAATGTGAGCGGGATTCAATTTAGCCACTTCTTCAGGGGCAATGCTTTTGTTGCGGAAAACGCGGATGTCGGCACCAAGTTCGCCTAGGAACTGAACCAAGTTATATGTGAAAGAGTCATAGTTGTCAACCATGAGCAGCATCAAGTCACCTGCTTTGCTGGTATTGGTCCAGGAGTTCCCGGACGGTGCGGTTATCCGGCGGAACTGGCAGATTCGGTGCAAGGTGTGCCAAAGGGACAAGCACAAATTCCCGTTGACGCAGCTGAGGGTGGGGAATGATTAAATTCGGTTCGGATAGCACCAAATTATCATAGAGAAGAATGTCAATATCTAGTGTTCGCGGGCCCCAGCAAACAGTACGGACGCGACCGGCGTCGTCTTCAATCTGCTGCAAGGCTGCAAGGAGCAAGGCTGGCTCCAAAGCAGTTTCGATTTCCACTACAGTGTTCAAAAATTTAGCTTGCTCCAAATAGCCGACCGGGTCAGTCTCTAGTATGGGGGCTGCCTTAATGAGCGTGATGTCAGCATGATTGCGCAGCGTTTCCAGGGCGAAATCCAGTTCTCTTTGACGGTCACCCATGTTGCTGCCCAAGCCAAGGAAAGCGCAAGCCATTAGAGGAGGCTCCTTTCAATCGTCACTGCGGCAAAATCAAGCTGCCCGGAGATGGGGGGATGCAATTTTTTCACGGTTACTTGCACAGCAAGTGCTCCTAGGGAGAGAATATCGGCGGCGATGCTTTCCGCCAATGTTTCCAAGAGCTTAACCGGTGTGCCTTCCATGATCTTTTTGACGGCAGCATAGCACTCTGCATAATTGATGGCTTTAGCCAAATCATCATTTTGGGCAGCAGCTCTGATATCTGTATACACAACGAGACTAACAGTAAAACGCTGCCCCAGACGTTTTTCTTCGGCCAGGACACCATGATAACCGTAAAATTGCATATTTTCTAAGATAATTTTATCCATTTCAGCACCCACCCCGGAGCATGGCGTCTGTCATACGCGCTACTCGGCTCATGTATTGCACATTATGAACGCGGACGATGCTGACGCCGCGGCAAATGCCATATGCCACTGTGGCAGCAGTCCCTTCCTCCCGCTGTTCCACCGGCAAATCCAGTACTTTTCCGATAAATGATTTACGTGAGGTACCTAAAAGCAGAGGATGACCCAGCGTGGTATATTCATGCAAATATTTTAGCACCTGCAAATTATGGTCCACTGTTTTAGCAAAACCAATGCCGGGATCTAAAATAATCTTCTCTTTGCTAACGCCGCTCTCCACCGCCAAAGCCACGCTCTTTAGCAGGTCAGCTTTAATCTCTGCAATTAAGTCCCGATACACCGCTTCTTCGCGGTTATGCATTAAACAGATCGGAACATTGGCAGCAGCCGCCAGCTTGAGCAGCCCATTGTCTTTCTGACCGCCCCACACATCATTTAACATAGCCGCCCCCACATCTAGAGCGGCTGCAGCCACTTCTGCCTTAGCTGTATCAACCGAAACAGGCACCTCAGTCGCGCTGCAGACGGCACGGATCACCGGTATAACCCGCGCCCGTTCTTCATTGCCTGTGAGCGGCCTGTACCCGGGACGGGTGGATTCGCCGCCAATGTCGATGATCTGGGCACCTTCTTCCACCATGCGCAAAGCATGTTCCACTGCACGCCCAGTGTCAAAGTAAAGGCCACCATCAGAAAAAGAGTCCGGGGTGACATTCAAGATACCCATAATCAGCGTGTTTCCCGCTAAATCATACGTTCTGCCTTTAAGGGTAAGTCTATGTTGCATAATTCCTCCGCAATCAGTACTGGATGCCATTTAAAGTCGGCATCCTTTTTGCTTTGTAGCAGCCCGCCTGGGCGGAACAGTTATAGCAAAGGCGGGACAGGTCATCTGCTTCAGCCAGCACCGCACCAAGCAAATCGGTTACCGTCTCAGGCGTCTGACGGTGGACAAGGATGGCCTGCAGGATAAGCTTAGTTTCGGCCGCGGAAAAACCGTGCCTGGTAAGGAGAGGCTCTGCCAACGAAGCACTTTCTGCGGCATGATCAATGCTTTCATCTTCATGCTGAGCAAACCGCCCAATGTCGTGCAACAGCGCCGCGGCATACACTACGGGACGAGAAAGCTTAATTTGGCGCTCCAAACAAAGAATCCAAGCAATCCGGGCCACATCGAGCAAATGGCTAAAGTTGTGGCAGCAATAACGCCTGCCGCTCTCATAATTTTTAGTAAGCGACAAATAGTACAGATAATCGGGATCCTGGAGCAACTTTTGCACTACTTCCATTACGAATTGCCTTTGATGAGCGAGAAGGCTTCTGCCCGCGTCAAATGATTAGTCCGAAAAATACCGCGCACCGCAGAGGTGACTGTGGTTGAACCAGGCTTCTTTACACCGCGAATTGTCATACACAGATGCTCTGCTTCGATCACCACCACTACTCCCTTACTTTCCAACTTTTTCATGATCGTATCGGCAATTTGAGTGGTAAGCCGCTCCTGCAACTGCGGACGGCGAGCCAACGTCTCCACTACACGCACCATTTTACTCAATCCGGTGATTTTGGCGGGATTGGGAATGTAGGCCACATGAGCTTTACCGTAAAAAGGCAGCAGGTGATGTTCGCACATGGAATAGATACTAATGTCTTTGATTAGCACCATTTCATCATGCCGTTCCTCATAAAAACAGGTTTCCAAATGGTCACAAGGGTCGCAGTGCAATCCAGAAAATACTTCCGCATACATTTTCGCCACTCGCGAAGGCGTATCTTTTAAGCCCTCCCGCTCCGGGTCTTCACCAATAGCTTCCAGAATCATCCGCACAGCAACCTGAATTTTTTCTTGGTCAATCATGTGAGCCTCCAAGGCATTTTTTTTCTTTTATTCGCTTTTCCGGTCATTATCCCTGCTTCAGCTATTATTTTACCGCAAATGACTAAAAGCTCATGAAATTAACTATTTATTATTTCTGACCGGGAAGTGGCGGCATGCTGCAAGCAGCAGAGTTCCTCCCGGGAAGAGATGACCGTTTCCAGCGCCTCCACCGCTGTCTCAAAACACATCGCGTCTGAAATACACTGTTGGTCACAGAAAGATCTGATCACACTTATCACCTTAGGGCTCATCCCTGCCAAATACACTCTTTTCCCTTTTGCAAGCGCATCAAAGATAATTGTCTCCACAGCCCGCGTGGCAGACAAATCAATCTGTGGCATATTGGAAAAGTCGAGAATGATGAACTCCTTGTCATCTTTTAAGCGTTCGCGCATCATCTGCTCAAAATCGGCGATTACAGCAAAACTCAATGGGCCGTTAAATTCGAGCAAAGTCACGCATGAGCAGGCAACTTCAAGCAGTGCTCTAACTTTTGGATCGCTGTGACTGGAGTTAGCAGCACAAAATTGAGTAAGTTGGAAATCTGCCATTCG
>JAGXSQ010000151.1 GCA_018333395.1 Dethiobacter sp. | reverse complement strand
CCCTTGAGCCTCATCTGGTGTACGCAGAGGCCCCGCCGGTGGCGCTCATCATGGCTCGCGCCGGCAATGCCGCAGGAGTAGGGCCTATGGCGTCGGTGGCAGGGGCTTTAGCCGAACTGGTCGGCAAAGATCTGCTCCGGCAGGCCAGGCAGGTCATTGTGGAAAACGGGGGCGATATTTTTATGCAAGTAGAGCAGTCTGCCAGAGTGTCTATCTTGGCCGGTGCCTCAAGGTTCAGTGAGAAGGTAGCTCTGGAACTGCCGGCGCGTTCTGAACCTTACGGCATCTGCACTTCTTCCGGAACCGTCGGGCCTTCCCTGAGTTTTGGCAAGGCAGATGCCGCGGTGATTATTTCTGCCTCGGCCCCTCTTTCTGATGCTGTAGCCACAGCTGCCGGCAACAAGGTGCAGGTGGCGGCAGACCTGCCGGGAGCACTAGAATTTGCCAAAAACATTTCCGGCGTTGAAGGTGTGTTGCTTATCAAGGACGACAAAATGGCCGCCTGGGGGAATTTTAAACTGGTGTCTTGCTGCTAAGCTACGCCTCGTCGGTGTTCGTAGCCCAACGATAGCATTGTATGACTATCTTTGCCTTTGGAGGAATGAATCTTTTGCGGCGAAACAGTTATGCAGCTTTGCCGGCGTTAAAATTCAGTATCGGATTACTTGTTTTTGCTTTTCTTTTGTTCAACATTGAGCGGCAGGTACATTTCATGTTTGAAAACCTACTTGTTAAAGCGGAAGTGCTTGCTCAGCAGGTTTTTCTGACACGGGAGTGGGTGACCGATTACGGCGGTGTCTGGGTGTCTAGAGATACACCTCCTTACCACAGGGTTGAAAATAATATGTACCTGAAGACGCCAGCCATGGTGACCGGAGAGTTGGCGCGTTACGCGGACAAATACGGTAGGTTTGCGTTTGGTCTTGCCTCTAGGAACCCACTTAATCCGGACAACACTCCAGATGCGCTTGAGCTAGAAGCTATCAGCAGGCTCGAACAGGGGGAGCGGTTGTTCACCAGATTGGTGCTGCGCCCGACGACACAGTTTCACTATGTTGTTCCACTGCACACAGATGAAAGGTGCTTAGAATGCCACTACCAGCAAGGGTATGCTGAGGGCGATCTGGCGGGAGTGCTGTCGGTTACCATTCCTGCCGGGACAATGCTCCAGCAGCTTTATGTTGTCACAGCAACCAATGTCGTGTTTGCACTGGTAACTTTTGCCCTAGCGACTTTGCTCGCTTCTGATTGGGTGAAAAAAAGTTTCTACTGCCGCTGGCAGACATGAGTAGTCGTGCCCATACAGACCATCTGACCCAGCTTTTCAATCGCCGTTATTTTCAGGAAACCATCCGCCGAATGTTTCTTGCTTCCAGTGCAAGCCAACCGCTTTCTCTGCTTTTTCTGGATATTGATGACTTCAAAAAAATTAACGACACCTTTGGGCATACCACAGGTGATCAGGTGCTCAGGGAGTTGGCTGCTATCCTGAAGGCAGGTCTCAGGGATGGCGATGTGCTGGCGCGCTATGGTGGTGAAGAGTTTGCCATTCTTTTGCCGAATACTCCGTTGTCGCAGGCGGCAGAAGTGGCAGAACGGCTACGCGCTGCGGTGGCGCAACAAGCAATTAATACTGCGTCTGCCGGGCTGCTTCCAGTTACAGTCAGTGTTGGCGTGGCCATTGCTTGCTCACGTTTTAGCGACCCTGAACAACTGGTGGCTTTGGCCGACAAGGCTCTCTATGAGGCCAAAAGAGAGGGAAAGAACAGGGTTGGCATGCGAGACTGTTAAGACGCTGACACCAATATCAATAGTCTATAACAAGCTACAAATATCCATCTTCGAAGTAGAGGATTATTGTCTCTTAGGTTCAAACACATGAGCGAAGATATTGATTTATCATTCCGTTTAAGCTATAATGATTCTTGCGCCGGCATAGCTCAATCGGCAGAGCAGCTGAATCGTAATCAGCATGTTGGGGGTTCAAGTCCTCTTGCCGGCTCCACTAAAAACTCAATAAGGACGGGGTTCCGGCCACTGGCGGGAACCCCGCTTTTAGAAGAGTTTGGGGCGCTGGCTCAGTGAGAGCAGGCCGGGCGTTGCGGCGAATGGGAGGCGAGTTATAGACACTGTTGCAGGAAGTTTAGAGTTTATGTCGAATGGTTCCAGAGAAGTCTTTCCTCGGGGGTATAGTGATGTCTGCATTGTTGGGGCGCCGGTTGCGTGGCTTACGCCGTTTAAAAAGGCTGACCCAAAAGGAACTGGCAGGCTATTTGGGCATATCTGTCAGTATGTTGTCCACCATCGAAAGAGGCGAGAAATACCCACGGGTGGAGTTGCTCAAAAAAATTGCCCGCGTGTTGGATGTTCCTCCGGAGGAGCTGTTCGTTATGCCTGATACCATCCAAGAGTAGCAACACTCGTCATCACGGGTGTTTTTTATTGCGCAAGAACTGTATGGGGCTTCCCCCTACTCTTGCCGGGTGCTCAGGAACGAGGCTCCCCCGCAGGGGCGGCCGCCCCTAGCGGACAGGAGAAACGTCTCTTCAGGCAGAGCGTGAAGCGTTCTTCTTGTTTTTGGGCAAAATTAGTTTATGGAGGGCCCATGCAGATTGGTAATGTCAAGCTGACAAACAGAGTAGTGCTTGCTCCCCTGGCTGGTGTTAGCGACAGCTCGTTTCGCCGGCTGGCAAAGGAAATGGGTTGTGCGCTTATGTTTACCGAAATGGTCAGCGCCAAAGGCCTCCTCTGCTCTCCCAGGCAGTCGATGCCTATGGCCTGGTTTACGGATGAAGAGCGGCCGATCGGTATCCAGCTTTTCGGGGCTGGCCCGGACGTGCTGGGGCGGGGGGCGGAAATTGCGGCTCGGCTCAAGCCTGACTTGCTGGACATCAACATGGGATGCCCGGTGCGCAAAGTGGCCGGCAGGGGGGAAGGTTGTGCGTTGATGCGGGATCCTGAGAAAGCTTTCCGGGTCACCCGTGCCGTCTGCGAGGCAGTGCAAGTGCCGGTAACAGTAAAAATGCGCAAAGGCTGGAACGAAACTTCGGTCAATGTGACGGAGGTGGCCCTAGCTGTGCAGGAGGCGGGCGCGGTGGCGGTAACAGTCCACGGCCGGACGGGCGAACAAGGCTATAGCGGGATGGCTGACTGGGGGGCCATTGCCAAAGTTAAGAAAATCCTGGCCATCCCTGTGATAGGCAACGGTGATATCCGCCAACCGGAGGAGGCGGCGGCGATGCTGGCCGAGACTGGTTGCGACGCGGTGATGATCGGCCGCGGCGTACTCGGCAACCTCTGGTTGATCAAAAGGACGGTGCACTTCTTGGCGGCAGATGAAATCCTGCCGGAACCGGATGCTTCCGAGCGGGTGAGGATGGCGTTGCGGCACTTGGCTATGATGGTCCAGCACAAGGGGGAGCAAATAGGTGTGCGGGAAATGCGCAAGCACGCTGCTTGGTACATCAAAGGCCTTCAGGGGGCCGCGCAAACCCGCAATCTGTTAATGGAGTCTAAAACAAAGCAGGAGATGGAAAAAATTCTGTCTTCTCTTGTGCCAGACTAAAAAAAGTGGTAATGTGGAAATCGGGCCGATAGCTAGCAGCGGGGGATCTATGTCGACCCGGCAAAGTGGAAAATTCTTGCCCTGTTTGTGCTAAAGAACGGGAGCCTGGAGGGAAAGAGTAGTGAAGCGGGTTGTTAGCATCAGTTTGGGTTCGTCCAAAAGAAATCACGCTGTGGAATTAGAAATGGGCGGATATCTTTGTCGAGTAGAGCGGATTGGCACCGACGGGGATATGTCGGCCATGGTCCGCCTCATTGCGGAGCTGGACGGTAAGGTTGATGCTTTTGGGCTTGGCGGCATGGACTTGTATGTGTTCGCCGGAAAGCGGCGCTACACGCTGCGCGAGGCCAAAAAGGTGGCCGCTGCTGCCCAAAAGACACCTCTTGTCGATGGCTCAGGCCTCAAAAATACTTTGGAGCGACAGGTTATTAGTTATTTAAAAGAAAATACCAACCTGCTTGATAACAGCCCACAGGTGCTGATGATGTCCGGGGCTGACCGCTTTGGCATGGCGGAGGCGCTGGAGGCGGCCGCTTGTCGTGTTACTTATGGGGATCTTGTTTTTGCCGTGGGCATACCGGTACCGCTCCGTTCATTAAAAGCGCTAGATAGCGTGGCGAGGGTTTTAGCGCCGATTGTCTGTCAGTTTCCCCTGGCCATGCTTTACCCGACAGGGAAAAAACAGGAGGAAAACAAGCCCAAAGCGCCTGCCCTGTTTGCGCAAGCTGCTATTGTGGCCGGTGATTTTCATTTTATCCGGCGCTATATGCCAGAAAACATGAGCGGCAAAATAGTTATTACCAATACGACGACGGCTGAGGACGTGGCTTTGCTGAAAAGTCGGGGTGTGGTCACGCTGGTGACGACTACTCCCGAACTGAACAGTCGTTCTTTCGGCACCAACGTGATGGAGGCTTTACTGGTGGCTGTCTCCGGCAAGGGACAGGAACTGTCGCCAGTCGAATACTCTAAACTGCTGGAACAGATAAACTTTGTCCCCCGTATTGCGGAGATGAGCTGAGGAGGAAACATGGGCAACTTTGCATTTATCATTCATCCTATAGAAATTGAGGACATTTTTCGCAAGCTGAAGTTCATGCGCCGGTGGCCTGTCCCGGCTGTTGAAGCTGTGGTCCGTGCCTTGCCGCCGTTTAAAGTTTCGGAAATTACCGGAGTACGCTCTGCCTGTGCCGAAACATCCGGCTGGTTTGTTAGCTGTCCTTTGACCTCTAAACAGATGACTACCCTATCTGAAGACAGGGTAGTCCAAAAAATTATCAGGGCTGGTCATGTGGCTGAGAAGCTCGGCGCGAAGGTGGTTGGCCTTGGGGCAATGACCTCAGTGGTTGGTGACGCCGGCATTACGATCGCTAAAAACCTAAAGATTGCGGTGACTACGGGTAACAGCTACACAGTAGCAACTGCTCTGCAGGGTACAAAAAAAGCAGCCAGAGCGATGGGGATTGATTTGGAGAAGGCGGAGGTGCTCGTTGTTGGTGCCACCGGCTCCATTGGCAGCGTTTGCGCTCGGATCCTGGCCCGGGAGGCCAAGTTCCTGACACTTCTGGCGCGGGACAAAAAAAAGTTAGATCAGCTGGCGGCCCGTATCTTGCGGGAAAGTGGGTTGGCGGTAAAAGTTACTTCCGATGTCGGGCAGGCTGTGCAGCGTGCCGACATTGTCATCACCGTAACCGGTTCGGCCGAGACTGTTATTGACGTGGCCGACTTAAAGCCTGGGGCGGTGGTCTGTGACGTGGCTAGGCCAAGGGATGTTTCCCGCCGCGCAGCGGAGCTGCGGGACGATGTGCTGGTGATTGAGGGTGGCGTAGTGGAAGTCCCGGGTGATGTTGACTTTGGCTTTAATTTCGGCTTTCCTCCCAAGACAGCTTATGCCTGCATGGCGGAAACAATGATTTTAGCCTTGGAGGGCCGCTTTGAGTCATATACGCTTGGGCGGGAGCTTTCCGTTGCCCAGGTTGACGAAATAGAGCGTCTGGCGGAAAAGCACGGATTTAAATTGGCGGGATTTCGTAGCTTTGAAAGAGCGCTTTCTGACGGGGAAATTAACAAAATACGGGAAAATGCCAGGCTTCGGCAGGCTAAAATTACCTACCCTTAAGGAATGGCCTATTACTTTTGTCAAAAAGCCTCGGGTTCTCTTCCAGATCTGACATGCTTACCGCAGAAGATTTTAAACTACTGTTTATTGCTGAGAAATAATTATGGAGGTAGCAAGTATTGGTAACTGATGCAGAGAAAAATGCCGTAGCGCCGAATTATGTTATTTCAAGATGGAGCATTCCGATTGCTGGATTTTTGCTGTCTTTAATGGGAGGTATATCCTATGCCTGGGGTGTTTTCATAGTTCCTTTAGAGCAACAATTTGGCTGGACCAGAGCGGCCGCTGCCCTTCCATTGTCAATATACCTTTTCGTATTTACAACGGTAGGGATGATTTTTGGCGGCGCTTTGCAGGATAAAGCCGGACCCAGAAAAGTTGCTGCTGCCGGAGGAATACTTTTTTTCATCGGCTACCTGTTGGCGGCTCAGGTTGAAAGGTTCCCATTTACCTGGTGGTTACCTTTAACTTATGGTGTTATAAGCGGGCTCGGATGCGCTCTTGCCTATTGTGTTACAGTTCCTACCGCGAGGAAATGGTTTCCGGACAAGCCCGCTCTGGCCATCAGCGTAAGTGTTACCGGCTTTGGACTAGCCGCCGCTTTATTCGCTCCCTGGATAACTAGGCTAATTCATACCGTAGGAATTTCCCATACTTTTCTCGTTTTGGGCGTTGTAACATTTGCAGTCACGATGTTTGCGGCGTGGTTGATCAGACTTCCGGAGCCAGGCTGGACTCCTCCGGGTTGGTTGTCAACTGCAAAAAATGCGACAGGGCCAATGTATGGGTCCAGAATGGAAGCCACTTTAGCGGAAGCTCTTAAATCGCCGGCCTTATATTTTTTATGGCTCGGGCTATTCTGTGTTATTTTGGGAGGATTAATAGCCATGACGCATATAGTGCCCTATGGCATATCAATTCTTGGCCTGGAAAAACCCCAGGCCGCCTTGGCCAGTGTGTTTTTTGGAGTTGCTAATGGTTTTGGCAGAACCATAGCCGGTTATATTGCTGAAAGGTTCGGAGCAGTACGACTGATGCTGGTAACTTATCCGGTAGTGGCCGCAACATTTTTTCTGTTTAATACAGTAGCGACAACAACAGCAACTTTGTATGCCTGCGCTCTCATTTTTGGCTTTGGATTTGCTGTTACGCTGGGATTATATCCGTTATTGACCACTGTCGTTTTTGGTGCTGCGAATTTAGGAGCCATCTATGGTGTGGTTGTAACCGCTTTTGGTTTAGCCGCCTTTTTGGGCCCAATTGCCGCTGCCTGGATATTTGATATCACAAAAACTTATGTTTTATCGTTCTTTTTCGCAGGAATATTTGTCGTTATTGGTTGGCTCATAAGCCTGTTCGCGTTCAAACTGAAATATAAATTGCCTTAGCCGAAAGTAGTTCTAAAGATTCAGCCCTGACGCATGAAACTTAAACGTCAGGAATTTTAAAGCTTTCTGACTCATCCGGAACGTGGAAATAGGGCTTGGAATTGACGTAACATAGAGCAGGTCAATGTTCAGGCTTTTCCCTCGCTTTTCCGGCCTTGCGGGGTTCTTAAACAATTTCACGCGTCAGCTCTGACTATGGGGGGCGCTTGTTGTTTTTGCCGTCCGTCAGCGCTATAATCAGGGGTAGGTGATGAACAGTGAATGTTGGCCAGTGGGGCGAAAAAAGATTGATTCGGGAGATTGCTGAGCTTGTAGCACCTGTGCTTGGGGAGGAAGGATTGGTGGGTATCGGCGACGATGCCGCCGTAACTGTCCTGACGCCGGGCAAGCGGCTGGTTACCACTACCGATATGTTGGTGGAAGGCGTCCATTTCTTGCGTGATGCCGTGTCGGCTGACGACCTTGGCCACAAGGCACTGGCGGTGAACTTAAGCGACTTGGCCGCCATGGGGGCGGAGGCTCGCTATGTCTATGTTTCCCTGGCACTGACCAAAGAGACGGACGTGGAGTTTATTCTTGATTTTTACCGTGGTCTGAAGGCTTTGGCCGACCGGTTTGCGGTCTTGCTGGTCGGAGGCGACACGGTAGGCTCCCCAGGCCCGCTGGTCGTCAGTATCACCGCTCAGGGTGAGGCAGGGAAAGTGCTGCTGCGTAGCGGCGCTTCTCCCGGCGATGTGCTCTGTGTTACCGGAATGCTGGGCGCTTCTGCTGCCGGCCTGCTCCTACTCTTAAATCCGCAGCTGGATTGCCCCGCCGAAGTGCGGCAGGAGGCGCTCTCAGCGCATTTTCGCCCGGTACCGCGCCTGCGGGAAGGACAGTTCCTGGCGGCCACGGGGGCGGTGACGGCGGCTATTGATCTGTCTGACGGGGTGCTCAAAGACCTGGGAGAAATTTGCGAGAGAAGCGGTTGCGGCGCCGTCCTCCATGAAAGAAAAATCCCGGTGTCACCGGCGGCACGACAGCTAGCGTCGCTGGCAGGGAAAAACTACCTGGACCTTGCTTTGTCGGGTGGCGAAGACTATGAACTGCTGCTGGCGGTGAAAAAAGAGTGCTTTGCCTGGTTGGCCGGGGAATTTGCGACCCGTTTTGGGACGCCGTTATACGAAATCGGGCAAATTTCTGACGGCGAGGAGATATTGATGATTACGGCGGCCGGAGCAAGGGAAAGAATAGAGGCTAGGGGTTTTGCACATTTTTAGCGCCAGTGATGTGAGGCGGTTTATCAGAACCGGCAGCGAAGAACAGACGGAGGCGCTGGGCCGGGCGGTGGGGGAGCGTCTGTTCTCGGGGGCGGTTCTCTTGCTAGATGGAGAGTTGGGTACCGGCAAGAGCGTGTTTGCCCGCGGTGTGGCTAGAGCGCTCGGTGTCAGCGGGCCGGTATGCAGCCCGACGTTTATACTCCTCAACGTCTATGAAGGGCGGTGGCCTTTTTATCATTTCGATCTTTACCGTCTGGACGATGAAGAGGAGTTGCTGGAACTTGGTATGGAAGAGTACCTAGATGGGGAAGGCGTGTGTGTGGTGGAATGGGCCGGCAAATTTAGCCGGGTCTCAGATGTGCCGGCCCTCGCTGTCCATCTTGCCCGGGGGACAGAAGAGCACTGCCGGGAGATAACGCTCTTCGCCAGAGGGCCAAAGTACAGTGCGCTCCTGGCTGATTTGCCGCCGGAAGGAGAGGAAGCAGGTGCTGGTGCTCGGAATTGACACAGCGACACTCGTCTGTGGGGTGGCCCTCGTCACGCCGCAAAGACTGCTTGCTGAATACACGCTACAGGTGAGGAAGACGCACTCGGAGCGGCTGTTGCCGATGGTGGCAGCCATGCTGCGTGATGCAGGACTGACACCGGAGGATCTTGGCGGTGTGGCAGTAGCGGCGGGCCCCGGCTCCTTCACTGGTGTGCGTATAGGCGTGGCTACAGCTAGGGCTTTGGGACAGGCACTGGGTCTTCCGCTCGTTGCTGTTTCCACACTGGAGGCGCTGGCCGCCCAGTCGCCTCACTTTTCTGGCCTGGTTTCACCAATCCTTGATGCCAGGCGGCAGCAGGTCTACAACGCTGTCTTTCGCGTGCCTGCGGAGGGGCCGGTAAGGCTGGGGGAGGAAAGGGCTATGCCGTTGCCTGAGCTGCTGGCAGAATTGAAAGAGTACGGCGAGCCGGTTCTTTTTACCGGAGATGCTGTTCCCGTATATCGTGAGCTTATTACCGAGGCGTTTGGCCCGCAGGCCTGCTTCCTGCCGCTGGAAGCAGGCCTTTCCAGAGCCGCTTCCGTGGCGCGTCTCGGACTGACACGGCTAGTTGCCGGCGGAGGTGTGCCTTTCCGGGATCTTCTTCCCCAGTACGTACGCCGCTCCGAGGCGGAAACCAAGAGCCAGGCGGGCTGCCGAGAAGGAGGATGTTCCCCTGGAACTGACCTTTGAACGCATGCGACCGGAACATGCTGACCAAGTGGTGGCTATCGAGCGCGAGGCCTTCCCTTCCCCTTGGTCGCGGAACGCTTTTTTGCAGGAGGTTCTGACAAACAGGCTGGCTAGCTATTTTGTGGCGCTTACAGCGGGAGAGGTTGCCGGCTACGCCGGGTTTTGGGTCATCCTGGATGAAGCCCATATTACCAACCTGGCTGTCCGTTCTGATTGCCGGCGCCGGGGCGTAGGCAGTGCGCTACTGGAAGAACTGCTGGTGGAGGCGGCCTGCCGGGGAGCTGTAAAGATAACTTTGGAGGTGCGCCGTTCCAACCTCAAGGCGCAAAATCTGTACAGGCAATACGGCTTTATTGTCTGCGGCGTGCGACCGAGGTACTACAACGAAGAAGATGCCCTGATTATGTGGCTGGAACGCTTGCCTTCCTGCAGGCGGGCTGCCGCAGGACAGGACTGACGGGGGAAAAATGAGCAGAGTACTGATTCTTGGCCTGGAAACTTCCTGTGATGAAACGGCAGCTGCTGTAGTGGCGGACGGGCGGGTGATACTGAGCAATGTAGTTAACTCGCAGGTGGCAGACCACCAAAAATTCGGCGGTGTGGTGCCGGAAATTGCCTCGCGTCGGCACTTGGAGAACATCAACCTGGTTATTGATCGGGCACTTGCTGCCGCCGGAGTAGGGTTTGGTGACTTGGCAGCGCTGGCCGTCACCTGCGGGCCGGGCCTGGTGGGCGCGCTGCTGGTGGGCGTCAATACCGCCAAGACGCTAGCCTTTGCCACCGGCAAGCCGCTGGTGGCGGTTCATCATGTGGTTGCTCATGTGGCGGCCAACTACCTGGAGCATGACGTGACTTTCCCGGCCGTCTGTCTTGTTGCTTCCGGCGGTCATACCAGCCTGCTTTACTTACGCCGGCGGGAGGAAGCAGAGGTGCTGGGAACTACCCGCGATGATGCCGCCGGTGAGGCTTTTGATAAAATTGCCCGTACTTTGGAGCTGGGCTACCCGGGAGGTCCGGCTGTCGACAGTGAAGCGGCTTTCGGCAATCCAGACGCCTACGCTTTCCCCAAGGCTTTTGCCGGACAGGACGGGACTTTTGATTTCTCGTTTTCTGGGTTGAAATCGGCAGTCATCAACACTGTACACAAGCTCAGGCAAAAGCAGGAGCCCCTAAACAGGGCCGATGTAGCGGCCAGTTTCCAGGCCGCCGCTGTAGCTGTTCTGGTGGAAAAAACGGTGCTGGCAGCGAGAGTTAAGGGTGTTAAAACGGTCCTTCTGGCAGGTGGGGTGGCCGCCAACAGAGAATTGCGCCGACGCCTAGCGGAGGCGCTGTCGGCAGACGGCCGAAGCTTGCTCTGCCCGCGACCGGAACTGTGTACGGATAATGCTGCTATGGTGGCGTGCGCCGGATATGACCTTTTCCGGCAAAACAAATTTTCCGGATTTGACCTTAACGCGGCGCCGGCTTTAGACATTTTTCGGCAGGTGGGGTAAGAAGAGGGCGGCAAATACCTGATGTTAATGTTATGTTAAATAGCTGTTAATTTTGTGGATAAAGGTTATTTCTTCGTCGGCAAAAGCGTGCTTTCTGTGGATAAACCTGTGGATGCTGTGGATTATTATGTTGATTCCCCTCTCCGCGCGCAGCTTTTGCTGCAAAAACAGGGGAACTGACAGGGTGAAGTGCTTAACATAAAACTCTACCCCGTCAGAAATAGAGCGGATCTTTGTCGTGGCGGCCGGACAAGGTTAGCGGCAGACCTACACATAAGTATCGCTATCGCCGGCACAGACCGAGAAAACATGCCGCTACTGGCGGGTTACCAAAAAGGGCATACTATCATAAACTGAAAGGCGAGACTGAAAGTGAGAGAGGGGTCATCCTTTGCTGAAGGAGATTAAAAATATTCATTTTGTCGGTATCGGAGGCTACGGGATGAGCGGACTGGCCCGCGTCCTATTGCATCTGGGCTTTTCTGTCAGCGGCTCCGATGTGAAACGGAGCGAAAT
Source organism: Dethiobacter sp. (assembly GCA_018333395.1). The sequence continues at coordinate 25,261 of JAGXSQ010000151.1, read as the reverse complement.
CACCGATTCTCTGGCGCGGCAGGGCGGCAAAATCTATGATGAACACGCTGCGGAGAACGTGGTTGGCGCGGAGCTTGTCGTGTACTCTACAGCCATTCCCGCCGGCAACCCCGAATTGGCGGAGGCACGTCGCCGGAACTTGCCACTGTGGCACCGTTCGGAACTGCTGGCTCGCTTCCTGAACGAGCGCTACGGTATTGCCGTGGCCGGGGCGCATGGCAAGACAACCACTACGTCTATGCTCGCTCTGGTCCTTACATACGGCGGACTTGACCCGACAGCCTTTATCGGGGGAGTGTTAGACGACTTTGACGGCAATGCTCGCCTTGGCGGGTCGGAGTTTCTGGTGGCGGAGGCGTGCGAAAGCGACCATTCTTTTTTGCGCTACAGGCCAAGTTTGGCTGTCGTCACCAATGTGGAGCCCGACCACCTGGAACATTACGGTGGCGATTTTAACCGGCTGCTGGCCGCTTACCGCGACTTCCTAGCCAATATCAAGCCGGGAGGAACGGCTGTGCTCTGTGCTGATGACCGTTATCTTGCTGGTATGAGGCCGACACACCTGGAGAGCGTCATTACATACGGGCTGCAAACGCCTGCCGATTTTCAGGCTACAGACGTACAGGCAGAGGGATGGAGCAGCAGCTTTACAGTATGGCATAGTGGGCGTCAGCTTGGCACAATTGTCCTGCCGGTGCCGGGGGAACATAACGTAGCCAACGCTCTGGCGACGGTGGCTGCTGCTACCAGTCTAGCCATTCCTTTTGACGCTATTAAAGGCGGTTTGGCGGCGTTCGGCGGCGCCAAGCGCCGCTTCCAGTTCCTGACGCAGCGTCCGGTGGCGGTGGTAGATGACTATGCCCACCACCCCACGGAAGTGCAAGCTACGCTGAAAGCGGCCCGCGCCGGCCATCCTGGGCGGGTTTTGGCGGTCTTCCAACCCCACCGCTACAACCGGACTGGCCTGTTTATGGACGAATTCGCCCGTTCCTTTGCCTTAGCCGACCAAGTTTTTTTGCATAAAATCTACGCGGCAGGAGAAGAGCCCATCCCCGGCGTGACTTCCGCCGAACTGGCGCGGCGCATGCGGGAAAGGGGGACGGACGTTATCCAGGTTGATGACGCACCGGAGCTTATCTCCAGGGTTGCAGCGTCAGCAAAGACTGGCGACCTGATTCTGGTCATGGGCGCTGGCGACATTACCGAAATTGGGCACACTATTGCTAGGCGTCTGCAAGAGGACGGTGTCGCCTGTTAACTTCCTCCCGTATTTGCTCTCTGCTGCCTCCCGCGACAATATTCTGGCGCTGACCTCTTGCTGCAACCAGGCGTGTGTTTTCTGCAGCCACCGCCAAAACCCTCCGGGTGTACAAAGCTGTCGTCTGCCGCCGCTTCCTTTGGAGCGCGTATTGGAGGCGGCTGCTTTTCTTTCCCCCGGGAGGAGGGTGGTCATCGGCGAATCGGCCACGCGCCTTGAAGAAGGAGAGCCGTTTACCCACCCAAAAATACTGGAGATTTTACGGGAATTGCGCCGGCTGTTCCCGGAGACGTTGCTGGCGCTGACCACCAACGGCACACTGCTCTCACCGATCATGCTTAACGAGCTGGCAGCGCTACGGCCGCTAGAGCTGACCGTCTCCTTAAACAGTAGCACGCCCGCGAACCGTCGCCTCCTGCTTGGCGACCAGGAACCGGAACGGGCGCTGCAGGCGGTCTCCGCTCTTGCCGACTATGGCCTCCCTTTCCACGGCAGCGTAGTAGCCCTGCCTCATCTGACGGGTATGGACGAGCTACTAGCTACCATTCGCTTTTTGGCAGGTCACGGTGCGCTTACCACGCGGCTCTTTTTACCTGGCTACACGCATCTTGCGCCGACGGAGCTGCGTTTCCCCGCCGGCCTTTGGGAGGAGCTGTTAATAGTGAGTAAGGAGCTGACGAGGGAGTTGGCCATGCCGGTGCTGCCCGAACCGGGCCTGCCGGTTGGTCTGACCCCGGAAATCTACGGTGTTATGCGCGGCACAGCGGCTGAAAGCGCCGGCCTCCTGCCGGGCGATGTCGTGTCGGCTGTGGACGGGAAAACGGTCCGCACTAGGGTGGAGGCGTTTAACCTGGCTAGAAAGGTAGCCAACCCGCTACTGTCTGTCCGCCGCGCCGGCCGTGACCTTTCGGTCCTCCTACGGAAAGAGCGGCAACAGTCTCCCGGATTTGTCATGCATTTTGATTTGGACCCGCTGCGCCTAGAGGCGGCAGAGGCTAAAATAAGGCGCGCCCGTTCCCGGGCGCCGCTACTCCTGACTTCGCGCTTTGGTGAGGCCTCGCTGCGCCAGGCCGCCGGGTGGTTCGGTCTGCCGGACACAGCGATACAAGCGGCGGAAAGCCTTTTTTTCGGAGGCTCTATTAAAGCGGCCGGCTTACTGGTGGTGGCAGACCTGCTCACTGCCGCGCAAGCGGCGCTGTCAAAGCAGCAACATGACCTGGTGCTTGTCCCGCAGGAAGCGTTTGACCATCGCGGCCGAGACCTGACCGGGGTGAGCCTAGCAACACTGGAAGAAAAACTGGCTTTACCTGTACGCACAGCCTAAACAGCACCTTTTCTGCCCAGCCTCCTAAGCAACTCCCGAAGTTTGGGGAAAAATCTTTCTTTTATTCATGGAGACACCCATGCCGCCTGCGGCATCATCGGAAAAGGGAAAATAGCGTGGATTCCCGCTTTCGCGGGAATGACGGCGGGGATGTTTTTAGGGTAGACCCCCATGCCCCCGCCTTCGGCGGCGGCACCATCAGAAGGATGAAAATGCTCTCACACCGGCCCTCACCCTCGCTACGCTTCTCCCTCTCCCAGCGGGAGAGGGTAAGGGTGAGGGGATTTACAGGGTAGGAAGGTTTCTTGCCTGCGGCAGTGAATTAGGATCAAAAAAGTAAGACTGCGGCGAACCGCAGTCTTACTTTAATGCGTCCGATTATTTTCAGGTGCTGGACGAGGCTGTCGGCACGCCCTAAGGCCTGGACGACGAATTTCATAAACAGTTTGCGCAGTGCATCGTTGGTAGTCGTTGTGCGTAGAAATCTGAGCAACTGTTCCACGTTTTCCTGGGCAAAAATGAAAAATTCCTGTGCCAGGTACTCGTCGCGCAGGATCTCCGAATTTACGGGTGTATTGACGCTGCTTCTGTTTTTGTCTGCTCCGGGGAGGCCGAATTTATTTGCTTCCTTTTCTAATAGCTTAATATCCCTCTCCAAGTCTTTTATAAAAGAGCCAATCAGCAATTTAAGTTCCGTATCATGGGCATAATTTCGCCAAATCTGCATCAGTTCCACAGCCATATAGTTTGACTTTAAAATGTCCCAGAGATTGCTGGCTTCTGAGGTGTTAAGCAGCGCTTCCGGTTCTTTCAGCTTGGTGAAGAGCATTGTGCGCCTCCTTGCGTCGAATTTATTATACATCTACAATACCCACATTATCTGTCAAATATGACGTAAAAGCAGAGAGATTCACGTCAAGGGCAGAGGACAAATTTTATAATGTTTCTCTTTTTTATAATTATCTTAGGGGGGCGCTCTGGTCTGCAGATTGTATTTCGTCAAAGTCTTCTCTTTCGTCATTCTCGAACACTATCGTCATTCCCGCGAAAGCGGGCGCTCCCCCTAGAAATATACTGAACATGAGTGTGGGACTATTCTAAATAATATATATATTAAAATACTTTTATTAATTGAAAGGGATTCCTGCGGAGGTGTCGAACTAGAATGGGCAGTGTTTGCCGGCGAGGGTCGGCAGCTAACAGGAGGAGGCGTGGGAATGCGTTACAGCTATTACCCGGGATGCACTCTCAAGACAAAAGCCCAAAACTTCGAGGACACTACTTTGCGGACGGCCAAGGCTCTTGGCCTGGAGATGGAAGAGGTTCCGGAGTGGCAGTGCTGCGGGGCGCTTTACCCGTTAAATACCGACGAGTTTTTCCCGTTGCTGGCGCCGGTCAGAGCGCTCTCACAGGCGAAAGAGGCGGGCCATGACAAGCTTGTCACCTTGTGTGCCGGTTGCTATAACGTCTTCAAACGGACGAACCGGGCCATGGGCCAAGACGGGGAAGTTCGCCGGAAGGTAAATGGCTATCTGGAGGAGAAATACACCGGTGAAGTCAAGGTGTTACATTATCTGGAAGTGCTGAAAAACGACGTGGGGTTTGCCTCCGTGGCCGATAAAGTACAAAAGAAGTTGGCCGGACGCAAAATTGCGCCCTACTACGGTTGTTTGCTGTTAAAGCCCCGTGACGAGATGGATTTTGACGATGTGGAGAACCCCAGTATTTTTGAGGATTTTTTAAGAGCGCTGGGGGCGGCGCCTGTATACTACCCTTATAAAACGGAGTGCTGCGGTTCCTATCTGTCGATGGCCAACGAAGAGGTGGCCGGCACGGCGGTAGGCCGTATTTTGCTGTCTGCGTATAAAAATGGCGCCGAATTGCTGGTGGTGGCCTGCCCGCTCTGTAAATACAATCTGGAAGAGTACCAGCAGGAACTGCGGGCCGTTGCTGGTAGCGAGGCCAAGTTGCCGGTAGTCTACTTTACAGAACTGTTAGCGGAAGCGTTGGACGTTTAGGGAAAATACGGGGAGGGAGAGGGGAAAGGATGAAGGTTACAACAGAGAAGATTAGTAGCAGCCTGGTCCGGGAAGTAGAAGAAATCAGCGGCCAGAAAGTGTCTGCCTGCTTCCAGTGCGGCAAATGCACCGGCGGCTGTCCGGTAGTCTGGGCCATGGATGTCTTCCCGCACCAGGTGTTACGTTTTGCCCAGCTTGGTCTGGTGGATGAATTGCTACACAGCAAGACGCTGTGGATCTGCGCCTCCTGCCAGACTTGTGATTCGCGCTGTCCGCGGGAGGTGGACATCCCCAAGGTTATCGAGGCTCTCCGTCTCCTGTTGTTACGCCAGAAGGGTGGCAATTATCTCCACCCCAACGACCTCCCGGCCCATGTGCGCGAAAACGCGCCGCAGCAGGGGCTGGTCAGCGCGTTCCGTAAGTACGCCAAGTAGCAGCAATAAAGACCGGGAGGGAATGAGCTTGAAGAGGATTGGTGTTTTTATCTGCTGGTGCGGCTCCAATATTGCCGGCACAGTAGATATCGAACAGGCGTTGGCAGCGGCCAGAGGTATGCCCGGCGTCGTCTATGCCGACCATAACAAGTATACTTGCTCTGAAATCGGGCAGGAGATGATTAAAGGGGCCATCCGGGAGCATAGGCTGGATCGGGTGGTAGTGGCAGCCTGCTCACCGCGGATGCATGAGAATACTTTCCGCAAAGCGGTGGCGGCGGCTGAAATGAACCCATATTTCCTGGAGGTTGCCAACATCCGTGAGCAATGCTCCTGGGTCCATAAGGATAAACTGAAGGCCACGGCGAAAGCCGTCTCTCTTATCCGCACCGCTGTAGCCAAAGCAACTAGGAACGAAGCGCTTTTTGCGAGCGAACTGCCTATTGAGCGTCGTGCTCTCGTGATTGGTGGCGGGATTGCCGGCCTTCAGGCGGCGCTGGATATCGCGGACAACGGCTTTGCGGTCGATCTGGTGGAAAAGGAACCGAGCATCGGCGGCCGGATGGCCCAGCTGGACAAAACTTTCCCTACTCTGGACTGTTCCGCCTGTATTCTGACGCCCAAGATGGTAGAGGTGGCTCAGAGCGAAAAAATCACCCTCTTTAGCTACTGCGAAGTAGAGAAGGTGGAAGGGTACGTAGGCAACTTTACCGTTACTATCCGCAGCAAGGCACGCAGCGTGGATATGAGCAAATGTACCGGTTGCGGCGACTGCATGCTCAAGTGTCCGGTCAAAGTGGACAGCGAGTTTGACCTCGGTCTTGTTAAGCGCCGCGCTATTTATACCCCGTTCCCGCAGGCTGTCCCCAACAAGCCGGTTATTGACCGCCTCCACTGTCGCTTTTTTACCGAGGGCAAGTGCCGCGTCTGTGAAAAGATCTGCCCGGCCGAGGCCATTGACTTTTGCCAGGAAGACGAATTGCTGACCGTTAAATACGGGGCGATAGTGGTAGCGACTGGCTTTGATCCTAAAAAGCTGGATAACTACGGCGAATACGCTTATGGCAAGCACCCCGACGTGATTACTAGTCTGGAGTTTGAGCGGCTGCTGAACGCCTCTGGGCCGACCGGCGGTAAAGTCCTGCGGCCTTCCAACGGCCAGCCCCCCAAAAATGTAGCCTTTATTCAGTGTGTCGGTTCTCGGGATAAGGCCAAGGGCAACCCTTATTGCGCCAAAGTCTGCTGCATGTACACAGCTAAACACGCTATCCTGTTGTGCGAAAAAGTGCCTGACGCTAAACCGTTTGTCTTTTATATCGACGTACGCACGCCCGGCAAGGATTATGAGGAGTTTTACAACCGCGCTTACGAAGAGTACGGTACTACGTACATCAAAGGCAACGTCTCCAAAGTGTTCCCGGATGGCGACAAGTTGGTTGTCCGCAGCGTCGATGCTTTAAGCGGCGCGCTGGTGGAGCTGGTGGTAGACATGGTCGTCCTAGCCAATTCTGTGGACGCGCGTGCCGGAGCTAAGGAATTGGCCCAAAAGCTGTCCATTACTACCAACGCTCATAACTTTTTCAATGAAGCTCACCCCAAGCTGCGCCCGGTAGAGACGCACACAGCCGGCATTTTCCTGGCCGGTGTCTGCCAGGGGCCCAAAGATATCCCGGAAACAGTGTCCCAAGCCTCGGCTGCGGCAGTCAAGGTGGCAGCACTTTTAAGCAAGGAAAGCCTGCTAAGCACGCCTACCGTCGCGGAAGTAGACGTGAAGTTGTGCACCGGCGACATGTCCTGTATGGTTGTTTGCCCGTATGGCGCGATCAGCGAAAAAATACTGGAGGAGCGCCGCGGTCGGGAGATAGTCAGCCGCAAGGTAGCCGAAGTGAACACGGTGCTTTGCCAAGGCTGTGGGGCGTGTACCGTGACGTGCCGGCCCGGGGCCATCAACCTGAGAGGCTTTACGAATGAGCAGATTCTGGCGGAGGTGGAGGTGATATGTCTGTGACGCAGGAAGGATTTGAACCACTGATTGTGGCTTTCTGTTGTAACTGGTGCAGTTACGCCGGTGCCGACTTGGCCGGGACCAGTCGCCTTAGTTATCCACCCAATGTGCGGGTCATCCGGGTTCCCTGCTCCGGTCGCGTAAATCCGAGTTTTATTGTGCGTGCTTTTCAGAGGGGAGCTGACGGTGTATTGGTAGCCGGTTGCCATCCGGGCGATTGCCATTATCACAGCGGCAATTATCATGCTCGCCGCCGCTTTACCGTGCTGAAACAGCTGCTTGAATACTTGGGCATTGAGCCGGAGCGCTTCCAGGTGCGCTGGATTTCCGGCTCGGAAGGCGCTAAATTCGCTTCTGTGATGGATGATCTGACCGAAAATGTGCGCAAACTTGGGCCAAACAGAAAGTTGAGGGATGCCAGATGAGAGCGGCTAGCGAGAAGATGCGCCAGGTGGCGGCGGAAGCACTGGCCGAGCAGCAGGTAACGGCAGTCCTGGGCTGGCGCAAGAAAGATTTCTGGTGGCAGTCACCGGTGGCCTTTGTCGAAACTGCCGCTGCAGCGGAGCAGCTTACCTTTGACCCTTTTAGCGTTTATAACCCGGTCAAGTATCTGCTGGAGGAAGACAGTGCTCGTGCGAAGATAGGCGTTTTTGTCAAGGGCTGCGATTCGCGCGCCGTCAACCGTCTGCTGCAGGACAAGCGCCTGGAGCGCGAACGGGTGTTGCTTTTCGGCTTGCCTTGCAGTGGAAAAGCCGACCCTGCCAAGATCAGGGCCGCCTTTCCGGCCAAAAAGATTCAGGAAGTAGTTTTTGAGGGGGAAGAGTTGGTCGTCCTCCTTACAGATGGGGAAGAAAGAGCACCAGCCAGCGACTTTTTACTGGAGAAGTGCCTGACTTGTCGTCACCCTAACCCGGTCGTTTATGACCAGCTGCTCTGGGAGCAAGTGCCTGTACGCGCCGGCGTTGACGAACGGCGCTTTGCCCGGGTGAAAAAAGTCGGGCAAAAAGAGCCGGAGGAGCGGTATGCTTACTGGGCCAATCAGCTCGGTCGCTGTATCCGTTGCTTTGCCTGCCGTAATGTCTGCCCCGCCTGCAACTGCCGTTCCTGTGTTTTTGACCAGGCAGAACCACGCTGGCTCGGCAAAGCGAACGACATGGCCGACACGCTGAATTACCATATCATCCGTGCCTTTCATGTAGCCGGCCGCTGCTTTGAGTGTGGCGAATGCGAGCGGATCTGCCCCTCAGGCATCCCGCTGCAGGAGATTAACCGCCGACTGATTATGGATATAGATAAATATTTCGGCCCTTACGAGGCCGGCCTGGATCCCGGAGATTCGCCGCCGCTTGGGACGTATCGCGGCGAGGACCCGGCCGGGTTTGACGAAAGCTAGGGGGGCGCAAGGATGAAGAAGATAGCCAAGGCAAAGCTGCAGGATCTGTGGCGGCACCTGTCGGAGGAGGCCGCACTGTATTTGCCCGCCGGCAGCGATGGGGTTGTTGATTTCGCCCGCTGGCAGGAAGATCTGGCGGTAGACCTGGGGGAGCTCAATGTCTGTGTGCCACCGAAAAAGTTTTTCTATCCACAGACAGAAACAGTATTGAAGTATGAAATCGGGGATGACCTGCAACTTGTTGATTTTTCCGGTCATGCCGGCGAAAGAGCGATCCTTTTCGGAGTACGGCCCTGCGATGTGGCCAGCTTTTCCATGATGGATAAGGTTTATCTTGGTGATCCGGCCGATGAAGCTTACCGCCGCCGCCGCGAAAATACATGTGTTATTGCGCTGGGCTGTCAGGAGCCGGAGGAAACCTGCTTTTGCCTGACTTTTGATATTGACCCGGGCAAAGCGCCGGGAGCGGATATTCTTGCTACCGATACAGGCGAAGAAGTGGTTCTTGTCGCCCAGTCGCCAAAAGGAGAGGAACTGCTTGCCACCCTAAACGGTTTGCTTCTGGAAGCCACGTCTGGCGACGAAATCAAGGTTAAAGACGCCCAGGAACAGGCCAAAGAAGGTTATGTCACGCACGTCAGCGTGCGTGGGCTCATGGAAAAACTGGACGGTATGTTTACAGATGCTTACTGGAACCGCCTTTATAGGCGCTGTATTGCTTGCGGAACATGCACCTATCTCTGCCCGACCTGCCATTGCTTTGACCTGCAGGAGTATGCCACAGGCAACTGCGGTGAGCGCATCCGCTGTTGGGATACCTGCATGGCTGCTGATTTCACGCAAATGGCCGGTGGTCACAACCCGCGTCCGACACAGAAAGAAAGAGTGCGCCAGCGTTTTATGCACAAACTGAATTACTTTCCGCGACAGCACGGGGGGGAATATGCCTGCGTCGGTTGCGGGCGATGTGTGCGCAAATGTCCGGTGAACCTCGACATCCTGGAAGTAATCCGTGAAGTGGGAGGTGCGGCTGATGGCCAGTAATCCTTTGCTGCCCCAAACAGCTATTGTTACCGATGTACGGCGTGAGACGCCCGATGTGAAGACCTTCCGGGTTGTGGCCGCCGACGGCGGAGATCTTTTTGCATACAGGCCGGGTCAGTGCGCGATGGTTTCCCTTTTCCCGGTCGGGGAGGCGCTCTTTTCTATCACCTCTTCGCCAACGAGGAAAGGGTTTCTGGAGTTTAGTATCAAAGAAACCGGCTTAGTAACACGTGCGCTGCACGAAATAGACCCCGGTACGAAAATAGGGGTGCGCGGCCCCTACGGTAACGGCTTTCCGGTCGATTTCCTACAGGGCAAGGACCTGCTCTTTATCGGTGGCGGCATTGCGCTAGCGCCGTTACGCTCACTAATCAATTACTGCCTGGACAACCGTGAGGACTACGGGAAAGTTGATATTATTTATGGCGCCCGCTCCGCCCAAGACCTGGTTCAGCGGGAAGAGCTTTTTACCAACTGGCCGCAGGTGCGCGACACAGAGGTACATCTGACCGTGGATGTCCGCTCTGATGATTGGGATGGTCCAGTTGGGTTTGTACCGGCTTTTCTGGAGCAGCTCAACCCCTCACCGATAGGAAAAGTAACGATCACCTGCGGGCCGCCTATCATGATCAAGTTTGTTCTGCAGAGCCTGGAGAAGATGGGTTATAAGCCGGAAGATATTATCACCACACTGGAGATGAAAATGAAGTGCGGTGTCGGCAAATGCGGCCGCTGCAACATCGGCGATAAGTACGTCTGCAAGTCCGGCCCGGTCTTTACCCTAGCGGAGCTACAGCTGCTGCCCAACGAATTTTAGCAAAGCAAGGCCAGCCCCGGTAGACTGTTTAGCCCGGGGTTTTGGCTACACTGGTGTGTTACTGCCTAGCCTAGCTAATAGCCAAGCCAGCCCCAGTCCAAAGAGCGACGCTTTCACTATATTGGTGATGACGGTGCCAAGGTCTAGTTGTAGCAGTTGTGGGATCTGAAAAAGATGAAAGACAGCATAGATGGAAAACCAGGTTAGAACACCAAAGAACCAGCCTTTCAGCAAGTAGTTTCGGCTTGTTATCAGTGGCAACAGATAGGCAAAGAGCACGCCCACGGCGGCGGAGAAAGCTATCTGCCCCATTATTGAAACGATAATTTCACCAGTACCGGCTGGCTTTCTGCCAAAGATGATTAGGCCAGCAAAATCAAGGAATCGCCACTGGGTAAAGCGGAAAACGTTATAGCTCAGGAGACTAAGCAGGTCGATAAGCATGCCGACTACAGCTCCGGCAGCAAGCCCGCGTGTGAAGCGGTCCATCATTTGCGTATTTCCTCCACAGACAAGGATAATCATAGTATCTCTTGGGCGGCGGTAAATATGCCAGTTTTGCGTCGCGTAGCCAGAATATTAGACTTGACCTGCAGAAGAGGGATGCGAGACCATGTTGGCCTTGATGACCGCAGCGTCAGTTGTCCGATATACGGCTAGCAACGTTTTTGTTTGCCAGCATTGGTAGACGGAGCGGCCATCTGCTGTCAGGTATGAGGAGGTCAGTGGTGAAAACACCAAGTGAAAGGCACTCCGTTCAGGCCGTAGAAAGAGCCTTGCGGATACTCGTTATCTTGGCCGAAGCCGGGGCGCCCCTGACGCTTAGCCAGATACGGGACCGCACCGAGCTGAATATTTCTACGGCGCACCGTCTGCTCCACACACTAATGAAAGACGGCTTTATCAATCAGGATAAGGACACGGGTAAATATCTGCTGGGCTTACGTACTTTTGAAGTCGGCCATGCCGCCCTGTACGCCATTGATGTCCGCACGACGGCGAGACCATTTTTGCAGGAGTTGGTAGACCGCTGTAATGAAACGGTGAACCTCGCTATCTTGGATCAGTACGATATTGTCTATATTGACCAGGTTGAATCGCAAAATATGATTAAAATATTTGCCCGTGTTGGCAGCCGCGGACCCAGTCACTGCACGGGTGCCGGCAAAGCGTTGTTGGCTCAGTTGTCGGAGCGTGAGGTTGAACGCTTCCTGCAGCGCAAAGAACCGTTGGCGAGCTTTACTGCGGCCACGATTTGTGATCCTGGCAAACTAGCTGAAGAGATGGCGGACGTACGCCATAACGGCTATGCTATCGATAGCGGGGAGTTGGAAGAGGGTGTGCGTTGCGTGGCCGCACCGCTCTGGAATTTTGAAAACAGGGCCATTGCCGCTGTCAGCATCTCCGGTCCCCATACACGCCTTACCGACACTATTATCAGGGAACGGTTGATTCCGGAAGTGCTGGCTACCGCAGCTAAAATTTCTGCCAGGCTTGGCTACCGCAAAAAATAAAAAATCATCTATTGCATAGTGTTGCATTCAGGATTCCGAATCGCTTGATTTTGCTTGATAAAAGTCCCGATACCGTAGCGATTTGGGATTATGAAAAACCAAATTGAGCAGAGAGTCGACCTTTTCAGCAAGGTCATAGGGTGGATTCGTAACATAAGAAAACAGATCCAGATAGCCTTGCAGGTTCTCACGAAGGAAACCTGCGTGAGTGTTCAGAAAGTGTTTCATCAATGCGTGTTGCCGGTTCACAGGCTCAAGCGGATTCTCCTTATCGGACAACCCCGTCAATTCTTCCGAAGCATAGACTGTGCTCTGCAAGGCAAGCACTTTGATAAGCTTCGCATGGGCTTGCTCTTTATCGTGGATTAGCGTTGAACCGGGTGCAATGTGGTTATGGAATGTCTCAAATGTCTTCTTTTGAGATGGCTTGCCATAACCTTCAACAAGAAAAAGCGTGTGTCTCTTGTCCGTTGCTACACCGATACAATGCTGATTCCTGGAGATGCCTCTGAGCTTCTTGCCATCCTCGTGACGAACAGCATCCCTGCTGATGACTGAATAATACGTCTCGTCAAGCCATACATCGCCGGATAAAACAATGCCGTTCTGAGAGCCTTGAAGCGTCAAGAACACCTTTTGAATCCAGTATCGGGACGTTGAAAATGCATTCCTGTTGTTCCACGAATCGACAGAGATGCTCACGTGCCGGAACAGGTTCATGCAATACTCTATCCATTCACTGATGGAGATACGATGCCCATCGAATATCGTGCCTGTTGTAGGTAAGAACGTTTTGCCACAGATGCATCGATAGCGTTGAACACCGTTGGCCGTCAAGCCGTACTTCCTAAACTTATCCGAATCGCAAAATGGACATATCGGTGGCATGAACGAATTGATCAGCTCCGCCTCGCCACTGTCGCTCAGCTTCGGGTGACGCTGGGCATAATGCTCCTCAATCTTGGCTTTAATGAACGATTGTGTTTGCGTCAAGTCGTTCTTTCCTTCCCATACGGTTATCCTACGAGAATCACTTTTTCGGCTGCGGTTCATGCTCTCCTCCATACCATGTGCTGTATGGTATTAGCATAGCACGAATTGCAACACTATGCAAATAATGATTTAAAATAAAAAGACGCTGCCTCGAAGCGAGGCAGCGTCTTTTTACGCAGGAAGGCGGATTTTTTTGCTAAGAGAGGCGGAAAAACCCCAGCGTGGAAAGGCGTTGGTACTCTTTGCCAAACATTTCGGATAACTCTAGCCCAAACAAATCGCAAAGAGCGGTAAGATAAAAAAGATGATTTCCTAGCTCTTCTTCAATTGTTTCCCGGCACTGTTCACAAAGCTCACCTTCAAGATGAGAGCTCATATACTTTTGGCAATCCTTCAAAGCTACTTCCGGCGGACATGACTGTTTGGTGGCAAAGACAGAAAGACACCCGCAATTAGTGACTGTTTTAGCAATAGCCCGGTTGACGCGGGCGGCAGACTCCTGAAACTTGCTCACACTGTCTAGGATGCTCCGATGGCGAACTAACAGTTCAGAAACTTTGTCCTGAAACAGCGCTATGTCTTTATTTTTCATGCCTTAAACCCCGCCCTCTCCTGTCGCCAGATTTCTTCTCCATTATACTTTTTTGGAGAAATCGTTGTCAACACCGTCTGCGCTTCTCGTTACAGAGCCAAAGAAAATTCTTTTGCGCAGCTGCCCGTCTACTTATTGACAGAGGTAGTCAGTTATGATAAAATGCAGATTTGTTTTGACAAGAGCAGCTATTTGTGATAGACTGTGGTAGTATTGGGGCAGGGAGGCAGCCGATGTTCAACGTAGGCGATAAAGTTGTTTACCCTATGCACGGCGCAGGCGTGATTGAAGCCATAGAAGAAAAAGAGATTCTCGGCACAACCAAACAGTACTATGTTATGAATATACCTATAGGGGACATGAGAGTACTGATTCCCTTGGATAATGTCGGGCAGATTGGGTTGCGTGAAATCATTGACGGTGAGGAAGTAGAGCTGGTTTTTAGTGTTCTCCGCGAGCAGCACAGCAAGCTGTCGACCAACTGGAACCGGCGCTACAGAATGAATATGGAAAAAATCAAAAGTGGTGATATTTTTAAAGTAGCTGAGGTGGTCAGCAGCTTGATGTCTAGGGACAGGGACAAAGGGCTTTCTACCGGAGAGCGTAAAATGCTGGAAAATGCCCGTCAGATTCTGATTTCTGAACTGGTCTTGGTCAGGAACTGTGGCGAGGGGGAAATTGATGAGATTATCAGGCGTTTTTTTCATGAGCATCACGCAAAGTGATGCTTTTTTGTTAAAAGTGTGTCCATAAGCTTGAATTTGGGAAAAAATATCAGCTATAATAGAGTTATTCATGAGAGGGAGGTGAAGGCGTTGCTGCATAAAGCACTACGTATATTAATGTTTGCGGTAGGGTTTGCTGCTGGTTATCAGCTGGTAGACGTCAGTTTTGCAGCCATCGTGGCTTTCGCTGAGCTGGAGGCCTCGGCGGCTACCGGAATTGGCGTTTCCATTTTGGGCGGCTCTGTTTTTGGCCTTATTTTTTATCTTATTACTCCTCGGGTTGTTAGGATTGCAACGTCAGTCAACGATTGGATGGTCAGCGCTCTTAAAGCTATCCCGACACAGGATATTGCTGTCGGAGTCTTAGGGCTGATTATTGGCTTATTGGTTGGATCGCTGCTCAGTTTAGCGCTGTACCGTATCCCCTTGGTGGGACGCTATCTCGCTACGGCGGCGGCATTGCTGGCAGGGTATCTCGGCATGAGCCTGATGCTTAACCGCAAGGAGGAAATGACTTTTCTGACCGGTCTTTTCTCCCGCCAAGCCAGAGCGGCTGAGCGTGGCAATTATCGCAGTGCCAAGATTTTAGACACGAGTGTCATTATTGATGGACGCATTGCTGATATTGGCGCTGTCGGCTTTCTGGAAGGAGTCGTGATTGTGCCGGGCTTTGTCCTGGAGGAATTGCGTCACATTGCCGATTCCTCCGATATGCTCAAAAGAAACCGGGGACGGCGAGGTCTGGATATTCTGAACAAGATGCAAAAAGAGTCCAAAATTCCCGTTCAGGTTGTCGAGCAGGACTTTGAGGAAATCTTGGAAGTTGACAGTAAACTGGTAAAACTGGCTAAAGTGATGAAGGGCAAGATTATAACTAATGATTACAACCTGAATAAGGTTTGCGAATTGCGGGGTGTACCGGTCCTGAATATCAATGAATTGGCCAATGCTGTTAAGCCCATTGTTTTGCCCGGCGAGGAAATGGTGGCCCAGATTATCAAGGACGGGAAGGAGCCTGGCCAAGGCGTAGCCTACATGGAAGACGGCACCATGATCGTTGTGGAAGGGGGTAGGCGCTATATGGGCGATACAATTGAGGTTATTGCCACGAGTGTCCTGCAGACAGCCGCCGGAAGGATGATTTTTGCCCGGCCTAAACTATCTGAAAAGGCTTCCGTAATCCGTTAATGCGTACGGCGCTAATCGTGGCAGCGGCTGGTCGCGGAGCGCGGATGGGCGAAAAAATCAATAAACTATACTTGCCTCTTGGCGGTCGGCCATTACTTTGGCGCACTTTAGCTACTTGCTTGGCGGCCGGTTGCTTTGAGCAAATGATTGTCGTTGTTGCTCCCGGTGAGGAGGAACTTTTGCGCCGGGAGGTTCTGTTGCCTTATTTCCCCGGACAGCCGGTGATTGTGGTCACTGGTGGTGAAGAGCGCCAAGACTCGGTATATGCCGGTCTTTTGGCTACCGACCGGGCTTGTGACCTCGTTTGCATCCATGACGGGGCGCGGCCGCTGGTTCATACGGAGCTGGTGGTTCGTGCTGTGCAGCTGGCGGCGGAACAGGGGAGTGCAGTAGCGGCCGTGCCGCTTAAAGATACTGTCAAGCGCACGGACAACAGCGGCATGGTACTGGAGACGTTGCCGCGCCACCAGCTCCGGCTGGTGCAGACGCCGCAGGTTTTCCGCCGGGACTGGTTGCTGACCGCCTACAGCTGTGCTCGCGCGGAGGGGTTAGTAGCCACTGACGATGCTGCTCTGGTGGAGCGTTGTGGCTATCCCGTTCGGTTGGTTACAGGGGATTATGAAAACATCAAAGTTACCACGCCGGAAGATTTAGCCCTAGCGGAAATAATTCTAGGGAGGCGGGGAGATGCGCGTCGGGATTGGCTATGATGTCCACCGGTTTGCCCCCGGTAGGTTGTTGGTCCTCGGTGGTGTTTCCGTACCTTTTGCGCAGGGGCTTGCTGGTCATTCTGACGCCGATGTCCTAGTACATGCCGTGATGGACGCTATGCTTGGAGCGCTGGCGCTAGACGACATCGGCAGACATTTTCCTGATACCGATGGGCGGTATAAAGATGCCTCCAGTATAAAGCTGCTGGCGCAGGTAGGTGAGCTTTGCCGAGAGCAGGGGTATAGCGTGGGCAATACTGATGCGGTGATTATGGCTGAGCAACCAAAATTGGCCCCCTATACCGAGCAAATGAGGGCCAATATTGCCGAAACGCTTGGTATCTCTATCGGCAGAGTTGGTATTAAGGCTACTACGACTGAAGGGCTCGGCTTTTGCGGACGTGGCGAAGGGATTGCCGCTCAGGCGGTAGTACTGCTGACTAGGAACGAACTTTAGCTGTGGAATTTTATTTTTTATCAGGGATTTGTTCCACTTCTTCAAGCCAGGGAGCTGCTTCACTGTCACTTGGCGCCCGCCAGTCTCCACGCGGAGAGAGAGAACCACCGGAAACTACCTTGGGGCCGTCAGGCATGACGGAGCGCTTGAACTGACTGATGGCAAAAAAACGCCACACAAAGACTTTGAGCCAGCGTTTGATTTCACTGATGGTGTATTCGTGGCGGTCCCCCTCAGGCATATCCGGCCAGAGGCCGGCCTTTTTATCCCGCCAGGCACAGTAGGAGAGGAAGGCTATCTTGCTTGGGCGGAAGCCCAAGCGGGCGGTGTAATAGATATTGAAGTCCTGCAGTTCATAGGGGCCGATGATGTCTTCCGTCCGCTGAGCCGGCTGGTTGTCGCCGCTGTCGCCGGGGATGAGTTCAGGACTTATTTCCGTGTCCAGGATGTCAAGCAGCACCTGGCGCGTTTCGTCGTCAACCCGTTCAGGAGAGGTCTGCCAGCGCAACAGGTACCGGATTAAGGTCTTAGGGACGCTGGCATTGACGTTGTAGTGTGACATGTGGTCGCCGACGCCATAAGTACACCAGCCCAGAGCCAACTCGCTCAGGTCGCCGGTGCCAAGCACCAGCCCGTGATGCAGGTTGGCTAGTCTGAAGAGGTGAGAGGTGCGCTCCCCGGCCTGAACATTCTCGTAAGTGATGTCGTAGGCACCCTCACCGTGAGATAGCGGATGATCAATAGCCTCCAGCATGCGCCGGCAACTGTCCCGGATATCAAGCTCTTCACCGTGGACACCGAGAGCGCGGATTAGGCGCCAGGCGTTGGCCCGTGTTCGTGCAGAGGTGGCGAAGCCGGGCATGGTGTAGGCGCGGACACGTTCCCTCCGCCAGCCTAGCAAATCGGCGGCCTTGACCGCTATCATCAGCGCTTGGGTGGAGTCCAAGCCGCCAGACACGCCGACAATAATATTTTGTACTCCGGAAAACTGCAGGCGCTTAACGAGGCCGTGGACCTGGATGTTATAAGCTTCAAAGCAACGGTTGTCCCTGTCCTTGGCGCTTGCCGGCACATAAGGAAACCGCGGAAACTCGCGTTCAGGTAGCAGTTGTCCTTCAGTAAGCTGGATGGCACAGTAAACGGTACGGTAGCGGGGCAGGTGATCCTGCAGGGCGCAGGCATTTTCCATAAAAGTGTTCTGGCGCAGCCGTTCCTGGGACAGGTTGTCCAAGTCTATTTCAGTGCAAACGAGGCTCGGCTGCAGGGCAAAACGGCCTGATTCGGCAAGTAGCTCTCCGTTTTCGTAAATTAGGGCGTGGCCGTCCCAAGCCAGATCGGTTGTTGATTCACCTGCCCCCGCCGCGGAATAGAGGTAGGCGGACAGGCAGCGGGCTGACTGGCTGGCCGCCAGCGTGTGCCGGTAGTCCGCTTTGCCGACGGTAACATTGGAAGCTGAAAGGTTGGCAATGACCGTGGCTCCTGCAAGGGCGGCGAAACTGGACGGCGGCACCGGCACCCAGAGGTCTTCGCAAATTTCCAGCGCCAGGGTGAAATTCGGGATGGTAGTGACACGGAACAACAGGTCGGTACCGAAAGGGATGTCCTGCTGTCCGCCATATTCAATCGTTGCGGGAGTCAGCCGGCAGGCGGGGCGAAACTGGCGGCTCTCGTAAAATTCGCGGTAATTGGGCAGATAGGTCTTGGGAACGATGCCGAGGATACGGCCGCGATGCAGCACCAGGCCACAGTTGTATAGAGCCTGGTTTACCATTACGGGTGCCCCTACTACCAGTAGCATGTCCAGGGAGGCGGTTTCCCGCAACAACCGGGCAAGTTCAGCCTCTACTTTTTCCAAGAGAGCCTGCTGGTGGAAGAGATCTTCATTACTGTAGGCGGAAAGACCAAGTTCCGGGAAGAGGGCTAGCACTGCTTTCTTCCCGGCAGCTTTTTGGGCTAGCTCCAGAGTGCGTGAGACGTTGTAGCAGGGGTCAGCCACGTTGACTAGCGGTACCGCTACGGCAACACGGATAAGCCCATGCCGATAAAGGTTAAAAAAATTAGCCATTTGCTTCTCTCCCCTGATTTTTTGCCAGGCAATCAGTCAAGTTTACTATATAGTGATATTGTCACAAGCAGCAGATGAAGTCAAGACAGCGCTGCGCGGTTGTTTTGTCGGCTGGCCAGTTGTATAATGGCTCAAGTTTGGTCAGGGGGAGTTTTTTTGGGAAAAGTACGGGTACGTTTTGCGCCAAAAAAGAAGATAATAGATGTTACAGAATAACAGTGCCTCAGGGAGCTCCACCGCATATCAGAGGGCATATTCTCAAAGACGCGGTAAGCTTTGATGTTGGTTTACAGGCCGGTCTCCGGCGTTATTTTTTAAAGGCGGCGATTTCACCTTTCAGCCAGTTTATCCATAAATCAATGCCCGCGCCGGTTTTGCAGGAAATTTCCAGGATGATGATATGAGGATTAAGGTTCAAAACTCTCTCCCGCAAGGCCTTCAGATCAAACTCACTGAGAGAAAGATAATCAATTTTATTGACCAGCAAAAGATCGCAAATAGAGAACATGAGTGGGTATTTAAGCGGTTTGTCATCTCCTTCGGGAACGCTTAAGAGCATCACGTTTTTATGCGCGCCGGTATCAAATTCCGCCGGGCAGACCAGATTGCCGATGTTTTCGATGATGATCAGATCCAGATTATGTTCCGCCAGAGCGTCTAGACCCTGATTAACCATGGCGGCCTCCAGATGACAAAAACCGCCTGTTCTGAGCTGAACGGCGGGAATGCCTCCAGCGGCGATTTTTTCCGCGTCAATGCTGGAATCAATATCGGCTTCGATCACACCGAGATTTACGTTGCCTTTCAGCTCTTCCATGGTACGTATAATCAGGCTAGTCTTGCCCGAACCCGGAGAAGACATCAGGTTCAGCAGCATTGTTCTATTCTTGCGCAGCTGTGCGCGGGATTCCTCGGCCAGCTTGGCATTGTCGGCCAGAATTTTTTCTTTGACTTCAATGAGCCTGACACCCGCCATTACAGCACCTCCATTGCTTTGACATGGTACTCTCTGCCGGAAACAAGCGTGCCGCTTTTCCCCCCGCATGCCGGACAGACAAGGCTTCCCATTTGCGCCGGCTGAACCTCATACAGCATCTGGCAGGCTACGCATTGTACCACGACTGGCATTCTTTCTATCTTCAGCTTTGCTCCCTCGGCCACAGTGCCCTTGCTTAAATAATCAAAATAGCGCTGCAGCCATTCCTCCTCCACATCGCTGAGCTCGCCAATTTGCATGTGGATGGACAACACCTGATTTGCCTCATTTCCGGCGGCATATTTGAGCACAATATTCAAAATACTTTCTGTTAGCGGCAGTTCATGCATGCGGTAAACACTCTTCTTTCACTTCTTCAGGTATCCCATCATGTACCGGCGGAACACCCTGTACGGGACGATATTTCTTTCTACTTTCAAGTGCAGTATAGCGCCTTCGAAGGCGTGAAAAATGAAGCGCGCGGTATCTTGTGTCTCCAGGTCGACAGGTATTGATTGGTCCTGTTTTGCTTCCATCAGGCACGCTTCAATCTGGATGATAAGCTTGTTGACCACTTCTTTAAGATTCGCGCGCAGCCGTTCGTTGGTATCGGCAAGCTCCAGAGAAAGATTGCCGACAGGACAGCCCAAAGCGCAGCCTGATTGTTCAAAAAGTTTTTCATAGTGCTCAAAAAGCTTTTCCAGTCTTATTAACGGCGGATAATTTTTATCACCCAGATGCCGGCTAAAGATTTTGTTGATGACCGCGGAGAAATAGTCGATCACCGCTAGCCCAAAATCCTCTTTGCTTTTAAAATAATGATAAAAAGAACCTTTAGGAATACCGCACGCGTCAACAACCTGCTGAATACCCGTGGCACTAAAACCCTGCTCGTGAATCAGGTCGGCGCCTTTGCGGACAATTTCCTGGCGACTAATGCGCTGTGTCATTAATATATCTCCTTAAGTCAGCGGCATTTCAGCTTTGCATTATTTTCAGAAAAGCATCCAGCCGGCCTTTTTCCTGCAGTATTTTCATGCCCATTTCCGAAACTGTTGCCGGAGTTGAGGGCGCCTGTCCTCTTTCCGTAAAAGTTATAGCGCCGGCAGGACAGCCGGTAACACAGAGCCCGCAGCCGATGCATTCCGCCGCATTTATTACGGCAACATCATCAAACATTTCTATCGCCTTCATCGGGCAGCGCTCATCGGCGCATATGGAACATCCCGTGCATTCGCCGGTGCTCACCTGAGCTTCGAAGCGGCTGGGCTCAAAAGCATGCGGATGTTTAAGCCGGGTTCTACCGCGCAAAACAGTGCAGCAGCAGGGGCAGCAATTGCAGATGAGGTTGGCCCGATCCGCGCTGTTGTTGCTTGTGTGTGCAAGACCGGCTTCCTCCGCCAGATCCAGCACTTTCATCCCTTCATCCTTACTGATCTGACGGGCAAAGCCACGTTCCACCAGAAATTCCGCCGCGCTTCCGAAAATCAGACATACTTCCCTGGGTTTAGCGCAACCGTCAACACTGACTCTGCAGGCACATTTTGCCAGCGCAATAAATGAGGCACTATTAATGAAGCTTTTAACTTCCTCATACGGATGGACCCGCTCCCGGGCAGTAATTGATTTTTCCACCGCCACCACCCGCATCAGCGGGGTGGGATTTCCGGCAAAAGAAGCGCCTAGCGCTTCTTGATGATACTCTTCCCACAGCTCACCTAAACGTTTGCGCATTGGTGTGCTTTCACCTTTCATAAAAGGAAACTCAAACACACCCGGGATAAGCGGCGCCAGCCCGTAGAGCTTTTCGTTATCTTTATGGCGCGACATAACAATTCCTTTATCAGCCATCGCTTCCAGATGCCTTGACGTTTCGCTCTCAGAAAGTCCCGCCTTCTGCGCGATCGCCGCCGGCTTCTTTGCTTTATAGCTCATGTTCACAGCAATGGCGGCCTCTTGCGGTGTGAAAAGCATTTTAAGTATTTCGTCAATCGACTTTGCTTTCGGCGCGGTAGCCGGGTGGGAATCCAGAATTTCTCTTAATTGTTCGTGAATATCCATGAGCAACCTCCGTAACTTTACTTACCGCTATTATAGTAGACCGGTCGTCTATACGTCAAGCATTAAGCGTAAGATTTTGAAAGATTTAAGACACATCAACTTTGCTGCTGAGCAGGTAGGTTGCTACGGGGATTGTCAGCCCGGTGTCTCCTTGACGTTAAAAAGATAAAGAGCTATGCTTTGGTTAAAGTGGTTATGATGGAAGCAGCAAGACGTCTGTTGGATTGAGGATATGCAAATCTGATCCCCAATCTAATCAAGAGCATCCGTCAGGGAGACATTTTGCACTGCCGGCAAGCCGGAAGCTTTAAATCGCGAATTGTCCGTTGGAGCGCTGGAGAATCACGGCCGGTTTTGTTATTTTTATGACCTCCGCAAGAACCTCACGGATGTTCCTTCTTATTTCCGTCACGTTTATCATATTCATTACAATCACTGGCAGACCGCCGGCGAACCTTTCCAACGCGATCACGTAAACGAGAAGCAGGACGATGAAAGATATCCCTGCCTGGAACATCTCCTGGTTGCGCGACGCTGTCCTCCAATGCTCCCGTACAAGAAACCAGAGCAAGGGTAGCCTGGCGACACGGGTTGCCCTTGCGGTGTCTTGACTGGGCGAGACCTTTTTCGGTGAACGCTTCTCCGCGGTCTGCTGGCGTTCAAGGTTATGAAAATAGAGATGCTTTATCATCGCTAAAACCATGGCCATAAACACAATAACACTGCCCGGCAGCATAATTAGCGGTAGCCAGAGGCCAACGTTTCCTCCCATCAGGCCAAGGATCAGATCGCGCGTAGCCGCCAAAGGAGGAAAGCCCCATAAAATACGCTCCGCATCGGCAAGTCGCACGGCCCATCCGGCTAACAGCGCTTGTTGGCCACCTAAGAAGAAATACAATGATAACCCGCCCAGCAGAAAATTTCCGACTGCCAGTACCTGATAAAGGCGGCGGGGAGACAAGATACGCATCAGGAGCATGATCAAGGTAACGCCCAAAGCGGCAGGCACAACCCGATAAAGATAGATAAGCGGCAGAAGCAGCGCAAAGTAGTGCCAGGGCGCCGCTGTCATCAGGCCCAGCGCCGCCAGCGGGGCCAAGCCGAAGAGGGCAACTTCGAAGAAAGCAATCCTGACACTTCTATTGGTTTTAACCCGTAAAATTTCATATAAATATTGAATATAATCGGCAAATGTGGTAATATTAACACAAGGAGTTGGTACAATGGAGAAAATAGCTGCTTTTCTTAAAAAAACAAATCGTTGGTGGAAGACAGGAAAATTGGAGCCTGCTTTTTTGTACAGAACTGTCAGAAATGAATTCAATCATATCGTCAGAGCGCTTAACAGCCAAAGAATACTGGCAGTTATCGGCCCGCGCAGAGTTGGGAAATCAACTTTGCTTTTTCAGACTATTGATTATTTGTTAAAGCAAGGCGTTAAATCTGACCACATACTATTTTTCAGCGGGGATGAACCTGCGATTTTCAATGGGGATACAAATCCGGGTGATGTAATTAATTCATATGAAGCCGAGATTCTTCGGGAAAATTTAATCGATGTATCAGAGAAGGTTTATGTTTTAATTGATGAGATACACGTTATAAAAGATTGGCAACTATGGCTTAAATCGTTTTTTGACCGGAAAATCAAAATCAAATTTATTATAAGCGGCTCGTCCTCAACTCATTTGTTTCAAGGCTCAAAAGAATCATTGATGGGAAGAATCGAAGAAATCAGGGTGATGCCGCTTACGTTTAAACAATTTGCCGGATTTTACTCTGTTTATAAAAATACGAATTCTGCACAGGAATTTTTTGAAAAAATGCCGCAACAATCTTTTTTTGAATGCCCTGAGGAATATGCAATGGAACTATTGAAAGGCAGATTTGATTATGACGAGTTCAAGATTCAAATGATGAAGATTCTTAAGGAGTACTTGTTGGTTGGCGGTTATCCGGAATATTTTAACGAGAGCGTTGTTATGCTATGGCAGAAAAGGTTGATTGAAGATATTATCACAAGAGGGCTTTATAGAGATATAGTCAGTATTTACAGCATTAAAAATCCGGAAATACTCGAAAGGCTTTTGTACTTTATAGCTGATAACGATGGGCAGGCACATTCTTTTTCAACATTGGCTCAGACCCTTGGTGTTGATTTCAGCACTGTTTCAAGTTATATCAATTATCTTTCAAACGCTTTTTTAGTTAATGTGCAGGAAAATTACTCTACAAATATTGCTAAAATAATTCGCAAAAACAAAAAGTTGTACATCACAGACAATGGCATCAGGAATGCTTTGCTGCGACTGGATGATATAGCCGCTGAAGATGAGGGCCAACTTGTTGAAAATAGCTCGGTACGCACCGTAAGAGCTTTTTGTGAAGAAAGGCTCTATAATTTGAATTATTGGAAAGACAATAACAAGGAAGTCGATATTATTATTGATAAGAAAACCGATACATTGCCGATTGAGGTTAAATACAGGAATAGTATTTCAGGTAAAGATATGAGGGGCATAAAAGGGTTTATTGAAAAGTTTGATTCAAAGAACGGCGTACTGATTACTAAAGATTTATTGAAAGTCGAAAATAATATCACTTTTATGCCATTTTGGCTGATAAACTAGATACAGAATAATTCCCCTCTAGATCGCCTCCTTGTGTCCTTATTTTACCTGATTGCGCACAATATCAACTCCACCGGAACGCCGCTTTCCCGCGTCGGGGTCACGTGATACCGTATACTCGGGGTTAAGAAGTCGCGCGTCACTTAAAAAGATAGAAATTTGCTTTTTCTCTATCGTTCTTCGATGTCGACACCTCCCATAATGACACGGCCGGTGACGCGCAACAGGCGCTCGTTGTGCTCTTTCACGTTGTGTTCCATGCGCCGCCCGGCGAAAGTGCAAAGCACCAAAGCCAGATACGCTCTGTTAGGCGATAGTGCAAACGAGAGAGATCATTTTGTTTTACTTATCCGTTCTTTGATTTTCTTCATAACTTCATCTGGACTTTTAGTTGAAAACACGAACTCCCTAAATCTGCCTTTCTTGAATGATAGCACAACTCGAGGACCCCCCATAACATTGTATACAAATCTCCATTTCCCCTCAACTTTCCCTATGCGTATGCCCCAACCTCCATATCTAATGGCTGAAGCCCCATCTAAATAGCAGTCCTCAATATTCTCCCAGATGATTGTGTGTTTAAAAATTCCATAACTAACAGCGATAGATTGAGGAGTCATTCTGATGATCAGTCTACTAAAATTAATCGTAACTCCTAGAAACAGTAGCAACATGAGCAGGAAAAACCAGTTTGGAGCAGGGTTGGCACCAATAGGCCCCACAAAAATCTGATAGATCAGTACAAAAAGAAAGCCAACTGTAAAGAAACCAAATATGCCTGTTCTCCACTTTGCATATTACGGCGTCATAGAGCCGCGATTCCGGTGACCAGTGAGCCACGCCTCCGGTAAAATTGAGCCATGCTTCCGGTCAGAGAGCCACCTCTTTGAGATGGCTCGCGACCATCCGCTTTTGTTAGATTGTAACTCCTTTACGTTTACGCATTGACTCTTCACCGTCAATGAGGATTGTGTATGAATCGTGGACTATCCGGTCAAGGATAGCGTCAGCCAGCGTACCTTCACCAATTTTACCGTGCCAGCCGGCAGGGGTGAAT
>JAGXSQ010000150.1 GCA_018333395.1 Dethiobacter sp. | reverse complement strand
CGCCCTGATCTGCCTGCTGGATCTGCTGGCAGCTCAGGATCTGACTTTAGGCGCCCTGCTGAAAGAAATACCTTCCATAAAAGTACGGGCACGGGAGATCCCCTGCCCCTGGAGTCACAAGGGGCGGGTCATGCGCCGTCTGATCCAGGAAACGGCCCGTAACCGCACCGAGCTGATCGACGGACTTAAAGTCTACCACCCCCAGGGGTGGAGCTTGATCCTGCCTGACCCGGATAAGCCCTCCTATCATGTATATAGCGAAGGGTTTTCTGAGGAAATCTCGGCGGCACTGACTGATTTCTATATACACCGGATCAACTTACTGAAGCAAGATCCATAAAAAGTCCCGCCTTCCATTAGAAATGCGGCCTCCTGCATGAAGGAATGGCGCCCCGGGAAAGCGAACTAAATGCAATGAACCTAATCCTGATTGCATCGCTTTTAACAGCGGGAGGTGCGCCGTGGATCCGGAAACAGCAGCACGGCTGGTCAGGCAGAATGACCAGGCAGCCCAGCGGGATCTGTTTGAGGCTTATTACCGCCGCACTTTTGCTGTGGTTTTTTCAATTTTACGCCATCGTGACAGCGCTGAAGATATTACCCAGGACGCTTTTATCAAAGCCTTTCAAAGCTTAAGCCGGTTGCGCGAACCGGAAAAATTTGGCCCCTGGCTGGCGGTGATCGCCTCTAATCTGGCCCGCAACTATCTTCAGCGCGCTAAAAAGATTGTTTATAGCGACGATCTGTCCCCCTATGAGCCGGGCCTTATAAACAGCACCGAGGAGGCGGCGATGCGCGATCTGCAGATCGATCAGGTGCGTCGCGCCATCCGCACTCTGCCTGCCGAACAGCAGCAGGTGATCGTCCTGCAGTTTTACTATGATTTGAAAATAGACGATATCGCCGCATTGCTCAAGGTCAGTGCGGGCACAGTGAAATCGCGTCTGTTCAGGGCACGCCAAAAATTATCACGAATCCTGGAACCAATCAGCGCTGAGGATAGTCTACTGAGTAAAGGAGGCGCCTGGATCGATGCCCGAAAAACATAGCAACCCCACTGTTACGGATGATCTGATCCGGGAGGCTCTTCGCCGGGAGATCGACAGTATTGAAGCCCCATCGACAGAAGCTGCCTGGCAGCGTCTCCAGCTTCACCGGGGAGCGTTTACTTCCGCTCCGGACGAACCTGTCCGCCGCATTCGCCCCTGGGCTCGCTTTTCAGCTTTGGCTGCCGCCCTGTTGCTCTTCTTTTTCGGCGGATGGGGGGTTTACCGCACCCTTTACCCCGGCGACTTTCACGGAGCGGACGGGCGCACGCCGGAAAGTGATTACGCAGAAATTATGACAGCCGAGGAATCCGATGAGAGAATCGCTGAAAGTTATACCGCTCAAACTGTTTCCGGCTATCTGGCCGGTTGGGCGCCGGCAGAAGATATAAAAGAAGGGGATAACTGGCCTCCGGCTGCCCTTGGCGGCTACACCCGGGAAGAAATCTTTACCCGGGAAGCAGACAGCGGCGCGATCTACCTTGCCGCCCTCTATACTCGCGATAGTGAGCTCCTGCTTTGGATACAGTCCGACGCCGCCTCCCGCGAGCAGTTTGCGGCCGACCTGGAGCAGATGTTAGGGGTGCTGCCGCCCTTGCCCCCCCCGGGGGAGGATCAGCTCCACTTCAGCATAAACAATCAGTCTGCCCTGATCCGGGAAACAGAAGGCCGCCACTACCTGCTCATGGATCTCTCCACCGGTGAGACCGGAGCAGATCTCCGCCGCCTGCTGCCGGAAGAATAAACAAGGGCGGTTTGCAAACCATTTTGAGCCTAGCAACGGCTTAACGGCCCCCAATCTATCCCTGTAAATGCCCACTTTTTATTAGTATAATATCTATAGGTAAGATGAATAAAACCGTATTTGGACAGTATGGCCGTCTGTCCAATTCTAAGGAGGAGGTAATGCTATGGCTGATGCCAGGTTAAATGTTTCACGTATAAGGGAAAAGGTAGCCGATATTAAGGAAAACTTAGCTGTGCTGAAAGAATACGCGGATCAGGATGAGAATAATTTCCTTTCCAACAAGGAAGCAATTCGATCTGCGCGGTATGCTTTAGTTGTTATGATTGAAGCCTCAGTTAATATTGCTAATCACTTGTGCGCCAGGTTGCTGAACAGTTCACCAGGCAGCTATGCCGATTGTTTTTTGTTGTTGGGAAATAATGATATAATTCCAGTTGAACTATCTTTAAAGCTTGCCAAAATGGCTGGTTTTCGAAATCTTTTAGTCCATGGTTACGCTAAAGTGGATAACCGAAAAATGTTAGAAATTATGCGGGTAAATAATGTTGATGTTGAGCGGTGGCTGAAAGAGCTGCAGAATGTGCTGTCACTGAAATAAACAGGAGTGGATGATCAATGAAAAACAAAAAAAAATATAGTCTTTCCCTGGAAAAAAAAGAAGAAGTCCTTGGATTGATTAAGGCATATCTGCAGTCTTGCCAGTCGATTCTTTTTGCCTATGCCCACGGTTCTTTTATGGAAGACAGGCTTTTGTTTGAAGATATAGATATTGCTGTATTTTTTGATGATCATGACATTCATGATGATATTTTGGATCTCTGCCTTGAACTTTCTGTTCATCTTAGTGCTCTAGTCCATCTGCCCGTAGATGTGCATGCCCTTAACGACAGCCATGCAGGTTTTTGTTATGAAGTAACCCGGGACAAGCTTTTGTTGAGCCGGGATGAGGATATAAGTTTTGATTTTACGGAGAGAACAAGATTATTGTATTTCGATCTAAAATTCCTGATTACAGAGAATTTAAAAGACCTTCTCGTTTAGCATCTCCGAAACTAAACTGCCACGATCGGCGACTATCCCCATGCTTTTAATTGACGTCCGCTATTGCTTCTGTTGTTTGTACGTAGCGCAAACAGCCCTTCAGCCGGTAAACCCCCTTTTCGCCCCATGTCGTATAACGAAACTAGAATTGCACTATGATAGATCCGCCGAAAAGGAGTTTGCCTGCCAGGGTCGAAATTCTCTTAAGTACTGCCATGCGCAATTTCATGCCAGGTATTATAATTCTTTTTAGGAAAGGGCGTGTCTTTTTCGTGGAACTATTTGGCTGCTTTGAAAAAGAACCTTACGAGCAGCTGGTCTATGCATATGACCAAAAGACCAATCTGAAAGCAATCATAGCCATTCACGATACCACCTTAGGTCCTGCCTTGGGAGGGACCAGAATGTGGGCTTATACCACAGAAGAAGAAGCGCTAAACGATGTGCTGCGCTTGTCTAAAGGGATGACGCTTAAAGCTTCGGCCGCCGGGCTCAACCTTGGCGGAGGCAAAGCGGTGATTATCGGAGATTCATCTGTGGATAAAACAGAAAATTTGCTTAAAGTATTTGGAAAACATATTCAAAAGCTGGGCGGGAATTATATAACGGCGCCCGATGTGGGGACCAACCAGCAGGACATGGACGTGATCGCCTCCATGACCGGGCATGTGGTCGGCACGACCGGAGGCAGCGGCGATCCTTCTCCTTTTACCGCCTATGGCACACGGCAAGGGATGCGGGCGGCGGTTAAAAAACTATTCGGCAAAGATTCCTTGAGCGGCCTTACGATTGCTGTCCAGGGCCTGGGAAATGTCGGCTGCTGGTTGTGCCGCTATCTGCATCAGGATGGCGCCAAGTTGGTGGTAACGGATATCAACAGCTTCGCCGT
>JAGXSQ010000149.1 GCA_018333395.1 Dethiobacter sp. | reverse complement strand
CGATAAATATCCAGGTGTGCCTTGGAGGCAGATGGCTGGAGCCCGGGATCGCCTGATCCATCAGTACTTTGGCGTGAACATGGATATCGTTTGGCAGATTGCCGATGTGGAATTACCGTCAGTAGCGGAGATGCTTGGCACCAACACTGACGTATAGAACCGGGCCTGGTTTATAAAGGGCTCCCCGCCAAACCGGCCCGGGCGCTACCGCCCGCCGAAATCGCGAAAGCACGCAACGCCTACTAACAGCGCCTATTAACAGGGCGAGGAGCGTCGGCCGGGGATACGGCGCGACGGTAAAAATCTGAACCCATCCCCAAATTTTCACGTAGGGAACGGCCTTGACCGTTCAACAGAAGTTAACAACGATGCCATAGCTATTTTCCGGCAAGGGGGGTTTTTAAAGCAGATGGATTCCCACGTTTTACAGGCCAAAGACGCCGCTCTCCCGGTAGCTGAGGAATTGAAGAAGAAAATCCAGGCCCATACAGCAACCGTGGCTGTGGCTGGACTGGGTTACGTCGGCCTGCCGCTGGCTGTAGAGAAGGCCCTGGTGGGGTTTAATGTTTTAGGCATAGAGCAGAACCCCAAAAGGGCGTACAAGGTCAACAGCGGAGAAAACTACCTCCTTGACGTAAAAGACGAAGACCTGAAAAAAGCCGTCCAAGCAGGCAAACTTAAAGCGTACACCGGTTTTGCCTGCTTGCCAGAGGCCGACGTTATCGTCATCTGCGTCCCCACCCCTCTCAACAGCAACCGCGACCCCGACATTTCTTACATAGTCAACGTCACAAGTGAAATCGCCAAGCGTCTCCGTCCCGGTCAACTGGTCGCCCTGGAAAGCACCACCTACCCCGGAACTACCCAGGAGGTCATTCTGCCCAGACTGGAAGCCACCGGCCTGAAGGTGGGACAAGATTTTTTTCTGGCCTTTTCCCCCGAGCGGGTAGACCCCGGAAACAAGCGCTACACCACCAAAAACACCTCCAAGGTGGTGGGCGGCATTACCCCGGCCTGCCTGGATGTGGCCTATACCTTCTACGCCCAGACCATCCAACAGGTAGTACCGGTATCTTCCCCGGCGGTGGCCGAGATGACCAAAGTCTTTGAAAACACCTACCGAGCGGTAAACATTGCCCTAGTTAACGAATTAATGCTCTTATGCGATAAAATGGGTATTGATGTTTGGGAAGTAGTGGACGCTGCCGCGACCAAGCCCTTCGGCATCCAGACCTTTTATCCCGGACCGGGGGTAGGGGGCCACTGCATTCCCCTCGACCCCTTTTACCTGACCTGGAAAGCTCGGGAATACGACTTCCATACCCGGTTTATCGAGCTGGCGGGCGAAATTAACGTAGAAGTGTCCCACCATGTAGTTAACAAGACTGCCCAAGCTCTGAACCGGGTGAAAAAATGCCTTAACGGCGCCAAGCTCCTGGTCCTGGGCGTGGCTTACAAAAAAGACGTGGCCGATGACAGGGAGTCTCCGGCTCTAAGGATTATTGACCAGCTGCTCCGCCACGGGGCAGAGGTCACCTACCACGACTCGCTGATACCTGTTGTTGAGCCCCATAGCCGCAGCGCCTACAGCGCCAAGAGCGTGCCGCTGTCTAAAAGCAACCTAGCGGCCGCAGACTGTGTCTTGATTATCACCGACCATTCGGGCATCGACTACGCCTGGGTGGTGCAAAATTCCCAATTAGTGGTAGACACCAGGAACGCTACTAAGCATGTGCAAAACAACAGAGAGAAAATAGTCAAAATCTGAGGTAAAAGAGATGAATACCGTTAATTTTGCCTTGGTCGGCTGCGGCCATATTGCCGCCAAGCATGCCCAAGCCATTGCCAGAATCAGAACTGCCCGCCTGTTAGCCGTCTGCGACACCCACCCCGGCCGTACCGCCCCCTTCCGGGAGCAATACGGCGCGCGGGAATACGGCGACTACCAGCAGTTATTACATGACCCCGCCATAGATGTGGTCAGTATCTGCACCCCCAGCGGCCTCCATGCCCAAATGGCGGTAGATGCCGCCAGAGCCGGCAAACATGTGGTGGTGGAAAAGCCTATCGCCTTAAGTCTGGCCGATGCCGACCGGATCATCAAGGAGTGCCGTCAGGCAAAGGTAAAACTGGCTGTGGTCCACCCCAACCGTTTCATACCTGCGGTGCAGGCCTTAAAAAAGGCCCTGGACGAAGGTCGCTTTGGTACCCTTACCCACGGCAACGCCACCGTCAGGTGGAACCGTAACCAGGCCTACTTCGACCGGGACGCCTGGCGGGGCACCAAAGACATGGACGGCGGCGTCCACATGAACCAGGCCGTGCATAATATAGATTTACTCCAGTGGATGTTGGGGCCGGTGGCTCAAGTGTTTGCCTACACCACCACCCGCTTAAGGAAGATCGAAACAGAAGACCTGGGGGTGGCCGCACTTAAATTCCATAGCGGAGCCTTAGGGGTCATCGAAGCGGCATCAACCCTGTATCCCGCCAACCTGGAAGAAACGCTGGCCGTGTTCGGGGAGACCGGCACCGCCGTAATCAGCGGCGTGACCGCTTCCCGGTTAAATACCTGGCACGTAGCCGGTTATACCGAAGATGAGGCCGCCAGCCTTAAACAGGCGGTAAACAGCGCTGCGGCCAAACCAGGCCACCAAGTCATCCTTGAGGATATGGCTGAGTCTGTCATCACAGGCAAGGAACCCCTAGTCAACGGAGCAGAGGGAAGAAAAGCCCTAGGAATCATTCTGGCTATTTACCAGTCGGCCGCAACGGGCACACCAATCAACCTCCCGTTTGTCCAAAACTGCCCGAACCAGGCAGAACCAAAATCTGAACCCGCCCCCGATTGCCTTTCAACTCTAATACCTGTTAAACCTTATCCTGCAGGACGGCCCCGCATGAAATGAAAATATAGAAGTTGTCTAGCTTATTGTTCATTGAGTATAATGATAGAGCCGAAGCAATTACGTGTTTTGAGGAGGGTTTTTGTGAAGGTCCTTGATTACACAATGATCGTCTGGAAAGAAACGGAAGCTTATGTCTCAAAGTGTCCTGAGCTAGGGGTTGCAAGTGCCGGCGACACTATCTCAGAGGCTGTGGAGAATTTGAAAGAAGCCGTAGAGCTTTATCTTGAAAATGCGAAAGTACTAGGGTTGATGGATGATTTTGAAGAAAGTCTTACAGCTAAGGAAAAATTTATCTCTCATGCGGAGATCACGCTGTAATGACCAAAATTCCCATCCTGTCATCAAAAGATATTGTCAGAGTCTTGCTCAAGAATGGTTTTGAATATGCGCCGAAGAGGGGCAAAGGCAGCCATATTGCTTTTGTAAAGAAGGACAATAATAAAACGCGCCTTGTAATTGTTCCTGACAGAAAGGAAATCCCGAAGGGAACATTGCTGTCGATATTAGAGCAGGCCGGACTGTCGAAGGACGATTTGTTAAGATTACTTGAGGGCTAAATCTGAAC
>JAGXSQ010000148.1 GCA_018333395.1 Dethiobacter sp. | reverse complement strand
TCTGCAATGCTCCAGATAAATGATACTTTTTCTTGGAAGTTGGTCATTTTGTCACCTCGCCATATTTATGCACTCTCACAAGTTCGATAAATTCTGCAAATTTCCTTTATCTTCTAGTTATTGGCTATATTCTTTGATATAGCTAGCAGAAGAAAATCAATCTTTCATCAAAAACACCACTATCTCCAACTTGACAGCAATCACTATCTTTTTTTATCCTAAAGACAGACCCATTATGGTGATTTTAAACTTAAGGAAGGAGAATGGAAAAAGTTTGAAACGGAGGTTATATCTAAGACAGGAAAGCCATGACTAGCCATGACAAGATGAGGCGTTGTTGTTGATAGGAAACCCCCGAGGCGGACTTTATCGGGCAATGTTCCGGCAAAACATTGAGAAAAAAATTGCCATTGTCATTTCCGTAAAGGAGCTCGCAATCTGCAAGCATATGACTTGCGCCGCTGCTGTTAAGCCATCTGCTTAAATAGCAGCACCTGCAATTTATGGGGTATGCGCACACCAGTACTCAACAGACTTACAGAAATATATCGATATAAGGATGACATAGCCATGGTTTCGGTTGGGCTGTCTCTGTTTTGACCGGAGGGAAAATAGAGACAGCCTTAAGCCGGGATTCAAAAAGCACTTTGTTCATCAGAATTAATACGTTTTTAACAGGCAGATAACTGAGGAAAACGCGAGAAACAGCACAGCTTACATAGGGCATACTCTGTCCTTTTTATATTTACGCCGGAAAGGAGGGCACAAATGAACGCCGGCATAAAAAGCAATTTAGAAAGACAAATCAAAAGTATCCACAAAAACACCCGGGAAAACAGTTACGGAACCCGTGACCGCTATCTTGAAGCAACAAAGCGGTTTTGTGACTTCCTCGCCGATGAATTCAGGTTGCAGAAATTTGCCAACGTGCAAGAAAAGCATCTTATAAGATATGTTGAACAACTAAATAAAGCGGGGGCCTCCCCAAGCACCATCCAGACTGACCTGTCTGGCATTCGTTTCTTTCATCAGCGAAGCGGCTCCAAGCATACTTTACCGGAGAATTCTAAACTCAATCTGGAGAAAAGAAGTCTGGGCAGAGAAGACAGGAGCTGGACAAAGCAAGAAATACAGCAAGCCAGAGAAATAACAAAAGACACAGGACGGCATGATGTCCGCCTGGCTATTTCATTTGCTGAAAAATTTGGGGCCAGAATTGAAGGGGTCTGCACTGTCACCGTCAAGGACCTAAAAGATGCGCTGCTTGTTACAAATGAGGTTAGACTTATTGAAAAAGGTGGCAAAGAAAGGTTCGTGCCGGTTGTAAATAACGAGCAGCGGCTACTATTAAAAGATTGCATAGCGCATGCCGCAGCCAAAGGGCGTAGCGGTCAAGTACCGTTTCTGAGCGACAGCAGGAAGCACGGTGTCCGGAATCAGAAAGCCAGCATCCAAAATTGGATAATAAATCACAGAGACAAGTTCATCGACAATTCCCGTGAGCATAGAACCAGTTGGAAATCAGTCACGCAGCAATTGCGAATCCAGTTCGGGTTAAAACCGCGTTCAGAGAAAATCACGTTTCACGGTCTGCGCCATACCTATTGCCAAAATAGAATTGAGGAGTTGGAAAGGCAGGGCCTCTCAAAGAAGGCCATTGATTTACATGTTTCCAGAGAAATGGGGCACCATCGCGCTGATGTAACTCGGTTTTACCGGAATACGTTTAAGTAGTTTGGCCAACAGGTACTCCTGCTTTGTTGTGGTGCATACCGCAGATTAAGGGGAAAAGATTTTTCAAGAAATTCCGTAATGCCTTAAACTCATAAAGCAATTGAGACATTAAGCCAGCAAATGCAAATCGCTGGCTTTTTACTTGAAATTGCCTTTCCTCTTTCTCTACACTTCAGGCATATCCGCATTTCGAAAGGAGGTGATTAACGCCTTGACAGCACTACAGCAAATCAACAAAAAGAATCTGTCGATAGGGATGGATGGGCGGAATATTCCCCTTCCCGCTTATGTGAGCCGTGCTGCAAGCACATATTTCTTTGACGCGCATTCAAGGGTTCTTAAAAAACGTTGCCATGTTTGCCAGCAGTTTTATGATGTCGAGCAGTTGAATGAAGGGACCTGGCAGGACATTCACGATGAGAGAGAATACCGCAAAGTATCGTCTGGTTACAGTTCTTACTGTGTTCAATGTATTGACGAAAAGAATTCCAAGCAATCCAAAAAAGGAGAAATAATCAAAGTAACTTTCCACTTAGAACAGGAAGTCAGCCGCTTTATTAAAATTAAGGCAACTCTTGAGGGCATTTCCTACTCGGAGTATATAACCAGGCTTGTCAAAACGGATAAACGGGCAACAGACTTAAAAAAACTATTGTAAGCCTTCACACAGCCCTGCGGCTCTACCTAGCCCGCAGGGCTGTCCATAGACCCCTCTATTTTGACCTGTGAGGCGTGAAACAGTGCAACCCATACCTAGACTGACCCCTCATTTTTTCACCCGTCCTATGGGGGAAATTTACAGGGAATTATCGTTGTCATTTTTTCGTCATAGATAAGTCATTTTTTCGTCATAGATAAGTCATTTTTTCGTCATAGATAAGTCATTTTTTCGTCATAGATAAGTCATTTTTTCGTCATAGATAAGTCATTTTTCCGTCATAATAAAACTTGTGTTCCCCAAAATTGTTTTAACTCTTGCCGTTACTATAATAGAGAGAGAGGCAGCTACGGCAACAGAGGTTGGGGTCTGCTAAAGTTGCGGGACCGACCACTCAAAAAAAATAGCCGCAAGTCGCGGCTGTAAAGGTTTATTGATTTATTCTACTCTTTCTCTTTGCGTGCCGTCTAATTTCATGCGGTACCGCAGCGGAGGGTCTCCGCGTCTAGGTGGCGGAGAGAAAAAATGCACCCACGAGTAAACAATATTTATATTCCTGAGTATCAAGTTTGGTCAGGAACCCCTTGCCATCAGAACATATGTTTGCTATAATGTAGCTAGCAGAACATAAGTTCTGGAGGCGATAAGATTGGCTGAACAGCAATCACTAAATTGGTTGGAGTTTCAACAAAAATTCTCAACCGAAGAGGATTGTCGGAACCATCTATACAAAATCCGTTGGCCAGATGGTTTCCGGTGCCCAATGTGTAACCATAAACGTGCTTATAAGATAACAAAACGCAGTCTTTTTGAAT
>JAGXSQ010000147.1 GCA_018333395.1 Dethiobacter sp. | reverse complement strand
CCCAATTTCAGCGGAAAGAGTGCACAACGTCAAACGGTCAGGGTGC
The DNA here is from genome assembly GCA_018333395.1 of Dethiobacter sp. The sequence continues at coordinate 3,078 of JAGXSQ010000147.1, read as the reverse complement.
ACTCACGCACCGAAATATTCAATAAATCTATTACCATCCTTCTGCATATGTGCAAATATAGTATTACATGGCTTAATCCAAGATAGTTTTTTATACTTATCAAAAAAACTATTCATGTCATATTTAATAAGAGATAATAGTTTTCTGTGTTTTGGGTTACTACTTTTCAATAAATGACTAGAAGACATACCTTCATCCATTTCTTTAAATAGTTCTATGTCGCTTTCCTGCTGTCCCCTAGCTATATGACCAGTAAGCCTACTATCGTGTTCCACTGGTTTGATAAAGTCTAAAAAATTTTTCCTTGCTCTACCACCACTGTTATAATGATTATTAAATCTATACCAGTGATAAGCTGCTGAATCGCAGCCATTGTTACGTTTTTCATTAATCTTATTAATTCTCAGTTTAGTTTCTTCTTGAACATCCTTTATAGTTAACCCTTTTTTACGAGGGGTTAAGGTAATTTTTGGATAAACCAAAGGAAGGTCCCCTATGGCATCCATCAAGGTTACATAAGGGAATAATCCTACTTCTTCTGCCATTTCTGGTGGGCAGTGCGACTGTTGAGGGTATGGATTTTTTACTCCAGCATTATTTCCAATCAGAAACACTCTTTCCCTAAATTGTGGCACCCCGTAATCTGCTGCATTAAGGACAATATACTTGCTCTTAATCTGGCTATTTTCTGAATCGAGATTATATCCAAGTTGTTCAAACCTGCTAGCAATAACTTCTATGTATTTCTTCCCTGATTGATCAGATTTAGAAGTTATTCCCTTGACATTCTCAAATAAAATTATTTTTGGCTGGTAATGACTAACAATTTCAACGTAATGTTCAAACAACATATCCCGGCTATCTCTAGCAAACTTTGCTTGTTTTATTTTACAACCAGATCTAGGTCCAATAACTGAATAAGACTGACACGGCGGGCCCCCAATCATAATATCGACCTCTGGACATAAATTGTACAGGGCCTTTTTTGTACTATCTTTCGTAATGTCATCGCATATTACTCTTTGCTCGGCCTCTTCTTCCTTGAGACCGTGCCTTACGAATGCAGATATCAGAGTATTTGCAGCATATCTGTCAATTTCAACCGCAGCAATTAACTCAAAAGGATGAAAACCATTATCCTCAAATCTCTGAAATCCATGAGAAAAACCACCGGCCCCGGCAAATAATTCTATTATCTTATATTTTTTCAAAATTAACACCATCTTTCAGGTTTCAGGTTCCGGAGATTATTGCAATATTAAATAGGCTTATCTAAATAACACATAGCATTTTTGATCTATTTTACAGTTTACAGTTAAACTTAATTTTTGCCCCTAACTATGTTATTACACAGCATTTTCTTATTTTATTACCTTGGATATTTCTTTGGATGACACTGTCCAGTTTATTTGAACTGGTCTATAATTTTTTTTAACAGCTTTTAATCGGTGAGTAGGGTCTGGCAATATAAATATTTCTGGTTTTTCTTCAATATTGCTTACTATCGCAAGGAAGTATCTTTCTTTCATCTGTGTACCTACTTGCCATTCTTTATTTGTAAATAATATCCCCGCACTGATTTCTGATAGGCCTTTAACTTCTATAAATAGGGCTGTCTTATTATCAGTAATTATAAAATCGTATCCACAACCCTAGTCCCGCATATCAGATAGCACTCCAGCTAACTTAACATTCCCACAATTAAACTGCTCTATAAAAATCTCTTCTGCCTTTTTACCCGTTGGTCCTCTTAATATAAAACTATTATCTGCTCTTGTCTTTTTATTTTCAGTAATCGATTTTAATATTTCTTCACATTCAACAGCGGCTCTAAACTGCCCATTGTTAAGTATTTCAAGCACAACCTCATGTAAATCAGGTTCGTCTAGACCTTGAAACAGTTCTACAACTTTCTGCCTACTTGGCCTTAACTCTCTCTGATACCAACCAACTCGGTTATTTCCATATATCGGATCAAATTCATCACGCATGTTTTTTATGGTATTGGGCTTAACTTGCAACTTTTGGCCAATATCTTTAAATCCATTTGCAAATGAACTATACCCTAAGCTCTTTAATGCAACTTTATCAACTCTAGAAAAATAATACGCAATAATTAATGCTATTTTATTGTTATCATCCATTTATAAACCTCCATGGTCAAAATAACAACTTTATTTAAATTAATTCAATTCGGGGAATATGTGCATATTCCTACCTCTATAGAAACATTTTCCACTTCCACATGTCAATGGCGCTCCAAAGTTGACCCTTTTGGGCACTTGAATTTTGACCCCCAAAAGATGAATCGACTCTTCTATGACATCGACATTGGCAGTTCCGCATCACCTCCTGAGGCCATAGCCATCTCCAACGGTTTTCGAACTAACCCTGCCCGTTGTTTTTCTTTCAGGCGGTAGGATTCACCTTTGATGTTGATGACAGTGCTGTGGTGGAGCAAGCGGTCTAAGATGGCGGTGGCAATGATGGTGTCACCAAAGATTTCGCCCCACTGGCCGAATCCCCGGTTGCTGGTGAGGATAATCGAGCCTTTCTCATAGCGGCGTGATATGAGTTGGAAGAGAAGGTGTGCGCCATGAACGTCAATGGGGACATAGCCAATTTCATCAATGATGAGAACTTTGGGGATACAATAGGCTTTGAGTTTTCCTCCAACCGGTTCTCGGCATAAGCTTTGTTAAGGTTGGCGATTAAAGCGGCGGCGGTGGTGAATAAAGCCCGGCAGCGCCTTTGGATGGCTTTAAGACCTAATGAGACAGCCAGATGGGTTTTGCCGTTATGTAAAGTTTTACATAACGGCAAAACCCATCTGGCCAATGCCCTTGGCATGATTGCCAGCCGAAATTTCTACACTGTGCGTTATGTGCGGATTCCGGATTTGCTGGGCGAGCTGGCCATTGCCCGCGCCGAGGGTAGCTACCGCAAGGTTATTAAAAATTACAAGCAAGTCAAGCTGCTGATTCTGGATGAGTGGCTCTTGTACCCGCTCAAGGAGCCTGAAGCCAGAGATCTGCTGGAAATCGCGGAAGGGCGCTACAAGAAAGCATCCACCATTTT
>JAGXSQ010000146.1 GCA_018333395.1 Dethiobacter sp. | reverse complement strand
GTGAGGCGATGCACAAGATCCTAGTGCTTAACGGTCCAAACTTAAATGTGCTTGGCCGGCGCGACTCTGCGTTATATGGCACGAGGACGTTGCCGGAGTTGGAGAGAGTGTTGCTGGTGCTGGCGGCTACTCTGGGGCTGGCGTTGGAGTTTTTCCAATCTAACCTTGAAGGGGAGCTGATCGACCGGATACAGTTGACGCAGGCGGCCGCCATCGTTATCAACCCGGGGGCGCTGGCTCATTACAGTGTGGCCCTGCATGACGCGTTGCTCGACTTTTCCGGCCCTGTGGTGGAAGTCCACCTGAGCAATATTCACGCCAGGGAAACTTTCCGTCGACAGTTGGTGACGGCGGCAGCGGCAGACGGCTTGGTGAGCGGCTTTGGCTTTGAAAGTTATAAGCTGGGGCTCCTGGCGGCGGCCAGACTGCTGGACGGAAAGGATAACCATGAGGGATCGGCTTGAGAGGTTGCGTAAGTTGCTGGCGGAAGCAAAACTGCCGGCACTGCTCGTCAGCCACCCGGTCAATGTGGCTTACCTGTCCGGGTTTACCGGTACATACGGTCTGCTGCTCGTTACAGAGGAGCGCGACTGGTTGCTCACCGACTTTCGCTACCTGGAACAGGCCCGCAGTCAGGTGACGGGGCCAGAAGTGCTAGATATTGGCCCGCAGGCGTGGCGGCAGGTGGTGGAGTTGTTGGTAGCAGGGGGCGTGCCGCAGTTGGCTGTGGAGGCAGACCATCTGACGGTAGACGCCTTCGGGCGGCTGGAGGGGGCGCTTTCCGGCAAAGCGACATTGTTGCCGGTAACGTCACCGGTAGCTAGGTTGCGTCAAGTCAAGGACGAAGATGAATTGTTAAAAATTGCGGCAGCCGTCGCGCTCGCTGACGAGGCCTTTGCCCATATTCTTGGGTTTATGGAGCCGGGCCGGCGTGAACAGGAAGTGGCTCTGGAGTTGGAGCGCTATATGAGGGAGCGGGGGGCACGTGGTGTCGCATTTGAGGTGATTGTGGCCTCGGGTCCGCGATCGGCAATGCCCCATGGGGTCGCTGGTGAGAAGAAGCTGGCCGCAGGAGAGGCCGTGGTGCTCGACTTTGGCTGCGTTTTGGACGGCTATTGCTCTGACCTCTCGCGTACCGTCTTTCTTGGACAGGTCACAGAGGAGCAATCCTACATCTATCAGGCCGTGCTGGCGGCGCAGGAGTGTGCCCTGCAAGGGTTGCGCGCCGGTCTTGGCGGCCGGGAGGCGGACGCGCTGGCCCGCAACCGGCTGACAGATCTGGGGCTGGGCGAGTTCTTCGGCCACGGCTTGGGACATGGTCTGGGTCGGGAGGTTCACGAGGCGCCGCGGCTGAGAACTGAGGCGGGAGAGGTACTGGAACCGGGCATGGTGGTTACCGTGGAGCCCGGGGTGTACCTTGCCGGGAGGTTTGGGGTGCGGATTGAGGACGTGGTGGTGATTGAAGCTGAGGGCTGCCGCAACCTGACCGGAAGCGACAAAAAGTTAATGTGTATCTGACGGAGGGGTGATGGCAGATGATTTCCACCAGTGATTTTCGCACCGGCCTGACTATTGAGCTGGACGGGTTAGTTTATACAATAGTCGACTTTCAGCATGTCAAGCCTGGTAAAGGCGCTGCTTTTGTCCGTAGTAAATTAAAGAATGTCAAGAACGGGGCGGTAACAGAGCGTACCTTCCGCGCTGGCGAAAAGGTGGCGCGGGCGATGATGGAACGGCGACCGATGCAGTTCCTCTACAGTGTCGGTGACGAGTACTATTTCATGGATAACGAGAGTTTCGAGCAAATGACGATCAGCAAGGAACAGCTGGGTAATGACGTCAGATATCTGAAAGAAAATATGGGCCTCGCTGTGTTACTCTACCAGGAACAGGTGATGGGGACGGAGCTGCCCCATGCGGTGGAGTTGAAGGTAACGGACACGGAACCGGGCATTAAGGGGGATACGGCCTCCGGCGGCTCCAAACCGGCTACACTGGAGACAGGCCTGGTGGTGCAGGTGCCGTTTTTCATCAACACTGACGACGTCTTGCGCATAGATACCCGCACAGGTGAGTATATTGAAAGGGTATAAGGAACTATCCGAAAAACGACTGGAGGGAAAAAGATGGATGATCTGAAATCACGTGTCGCGTACCTGAAAGGACTGACGGCGGGGCTCGGGTTTGATGAAAGCACCCGCGAAGGCAAACTTTTGAGCAAAATAGTTGATGTTCTTGATGATCTGGCGGAAGCTGTCAGTGAACTGCAGGGCGACTATGAAGATTTGGCGGAATACACGGAAGCGCTGGATGAAGATTTAAGCGAGCTGGAGGAAGACTTTTACGAGGACGACGATGAGGACGACGACGAGGAAGATGATGACGACGACGACGAGGACGACGATGACTATGTGGACGAGGACGAGCTGTTTTCTGTAGAGTGCCCAGGTTGCCACGAGGTCGTCTATATTGACGATGACATGCTCGAAGACGATGAAGTGGTGGAAATCCTCTGCCCCGGTTGCGAACGGGTGGTTTTCGTCAATGACGACGACGATGATGAAGAAGACGAGGACGACGAAGAGGAAGACAAGGGAAAAAAACGCAAATAAGTAATGATTCCGGTCCAAACAGACCGGGCAGCCAGAGTAAAGGCTGCCCGGTCTGTTTTTTATTGTGTAGGAAATTATATAATTTCCTACACAATGGGGGGTCGTAAGGGGGATTCACCCTTACGCTCGCGGGGTGCTCAGAGCCCGCAGGCTCGCCGAAGGGGCGGCAGCCCCTAGCGGACACAAGAAAAACGCATCTTTGGATAAAGCGCGAAGCGTTTTTCTTGGTCGGAGAGGTTATAAATGCCTGCTCGTCCCCATAGAGATGTATGGGGGTGGAGCAGATGGCTAGGGCATGCTGGAAGAGTCAGATATTACCATTTTTGCCGGCGCCGCTGCCAGCGCTGGTACTCGGACTGGAGGAGGAAACTCTGGACCGGGTGGAGGAAATCCGCCTGAGGGCGGATAAGCCCCTGGTTGTGCACAGCGGACAGGCGTGGCATATTTTTGACGGCCAAAGGAACGCTGCCCATATTGTCTCCCGGGAGGAGATTAACGGTGTTTTGATGCTGGCCACGGAGCATTCCCTTTACGCCCGGGACGAAGAGTTACGCCGAGGGTATCTGTCCTTACCCGGCGGTCACCGTGCCGGCTTTGCGGGTCGTACCGTACTGGCTGGAGGTGCTGTTAAGCTGCTCAGAGATATCTGCGCTGTAAATATCCGTATTGCCAGGGAAGTTAAGGGAGCTGCACGGGGGCTCCTGGCAAACCTTTACAATACAGCAGAGAAAAGAGTGCGTCACACTCTGATTATTTCCGCTCCCCAGGCGGGTAAAACCACCTTGTTGCGTGACCTAGCCAGAATGTTTGCCGACGGCGACCAAAACAGTGGCCGACCTGCTTTCAAAGTGGGTATAGTGGACGAGAGGTCGGAGATTGCCGGCTGCTTTGCAGGGAAGCCGCAACTGGACGTGGGGCTGCATAGCGACGTACTGGACGGTTGCCCCAAGTCGGAAGGGATGATGATGTTGGTGCGCTCTATGTCGCCGCAGCTTGTCGTCACCGATGAACTGGGGCGGCCGGAAGACGTGCGGGCGGTGGAGGAAGTAATGAATAGCGGCGCGGTGCTCCTGGCTTCTGCCCACAGCGGTACGGTGTCAGATTTGTTCAGGCGGCCAAGTCTGGCCTGCTTGCTGGAGCGCCGCCTTTTCGAGCGGATTGTGCTGTTAAGCTGCAAAAATGGCCCCGGAACTGTGGAGGCGGTACTGACGGCCGCAGAGGTGCTGCTGGCCGGCAGAAAGGATGGTTAACGATGTTGTGGGACAGATGGGTAGGGTTAGTGCTCGTTTTGGGAGCCTTTTATGGACTTGGTGAGTTTAAAGCTTCTCAGACGAGACGGCGGGTGGCGGAACTGGAGGAGTTTCGCTTGGCGCTACGTCTGCTGTCGGCGGAAATCGGTTATACATCAACTCCTCTGCCGCGGGCGCTCGCCATGGTGTCCGGACGGTTG
>JAGXSQ010000145.1 GCA_018333395.1 Dethiobacter sp. | reverse complement strand
GACTAGGTAGTAATATTCACCGGCTCTCAGGCGCATTCCCGCCACGCTTAGCGCCGGAATGCCCGTCAGGCCGGAAGGGCCGCCGGTAAGATCGCTCCATTGTTTAAGGAGAAAATAGACGATCAATCCGAAGCTGAGAGTAGCCAAGGCCAAAAAGTGCCCCCGCAGTTTTAGCGCGGGCCAGCCGATAGCTACCGCCACAAGGGCCGCCAGGAAGATACCGGCTAGCAGAGCGAGCCAGGGAGGAAAGCCATAGTGGACAGTCAGAATTCCGGAAGTATACGCGCCAAGAGCGAAAAAAGCCGCCTGCCCCAGTGAAGCCTGGCCAGCGTAGCCCATCAGCAAGCAAAGGCCGATGACCACAATGGCGCGGATGCCGATAAAAATGCCAATCGTGCGAAAATATGTGGAGTCCAGGACATACGGAAAGAGCAAAATCAGGATAACAGCCAAAAAAAGCGGCCACTTTCTCAGCATTACTCTACACCCTTTCCCCGCGAATAGCGCCGATAATGCCGTCAGGCCTGACAAAAAGAACGACCAGTAGCGCTAAAAAAGCCGCTACATCTTTGTACCCCGAGCCAATGTACCCGGCGCCAAGAGCTTCCAGCACACCAAGCAGCAAGCCTCCGACAATGGCTCCCGGCGCACTGGCCAGCCCACCGAGAGTAGCGGCGATAAAGCCCTTTAAGGACAACATCAGGCCCATGTCATAAACAGCCAGCGTAATGGGGGTAATGATGATTCCCGCTACCGCCCCCACCGCTGCGCTGAGGGTAAAGGCCAGCAAAGACATAAGTTGCGGGTTGATACCCATCAACTGAGCAGCCAATTTATTAACCATGCAGGCACGCAAGGCTTTGCCGGTCATCGTACGTTCAAGCAGGAGAAAAAGCAAGAAGACAACGACTATGGCCACAGCTAGGGCCGTCAGGCTTGGCCATGTTACTGTTGCGCCAGCCAGTTGCAGCGGGCGTGCGTTATGGAAGATGGGGAGCGTGTACGGCTCGGTTCCAAAAAACAGTAGCGCAACACCGCGGATGGAAGTGGCTGCCCCCAGCGTAATGAAAATCAGCGTCAGCGGTGTTGCTTTACGGGCCGGGTTAATAGCCGCACGCTCCAGCAACGCGCCAAACAGTACCACAGCGGCTACGGCTAGAAGGGCGGCTGGAACGACATGGATTCCCTGCCTGACAAACGTCACTGACAGCATCGCTCCCAGCATGCAAAATTCGCCCTGGGTAAAGTTAATAACTCCGGTAACGTTATAAATCAAGACAAACCCTATAGCAACCAAAGCATAAATACTGCCCAGCGTCAAACCTACTAGCAGAAACTGGGGCAAAGATGCCAACCCTTCCATACAGCACCACCTAATCATGGTACCCGGCAAAGCCGGGTACCACTTTTTCGTTACTCAGCAATTAATTTCCATTCATTGTTTTCCACGCGGACCATCACCAGGTCTTCAGCGTTAAGGCCCACATGGTCGGTGGGAGAAAAGCTGAATATGCCGCCTATACCGACATAGTCCTGAATCTTTTCAATTTCATCCCGCAGCAGAGCCCGGTCTTTGGTCACGTCCCCCGTTAGTGTTGTGTTTTTGAGCGCCTGCACAATAAGCATCATGGCATCATAGCCATGAGCGCCGAAAGTGGAGCGGGGACCATGCTTCCCCTCAAACAACCGGATATACTCCAGCAGAACCGGCTTTTGGAGGTGCGCGTCCGCAATCTGCTCAGCCACAATCAGCGGGCCAATGGCAAACATGACCCCATCAGCGGTGCCTTCCGCCAAGTCCAGGAAGCGACGGCTACCAACTCCGTGACTGTGGTACAAGGGCATCTTCAGCCCTAGTTCACGAAAGTTGCGGGTAATGATAGAGGCAGCAGGCGGAAGCCCCCAGACAAACACGGCGTCCGGCCGAGCGGCGTTGATGCGTGTCAGCTGCACACGCATATCAGCATCTTGGGCTTCAAATGTTTCCGTCTGCACCACTTCTATGCCCATTTGCGGTGCCAACAGTTCCAGTTGTTTCTTGCCGCTGTGACCAAAAGCGTTATTGACGCTAAGCCAGGCAATCCGTTTGATACCATTGTCCAACATGTGCTGCAGAGTTCGACTGATAACGTGCGAGTCGTTGGGCGCCACTTTAAAAATCCAGCGCCGATCCGGCTGAGGCTCCACTATGCTGACGGCAGCGGCCGCCGAAACCAGAGGTACCTCCGCTTCGGTCGCCGCCGGCACCATGGCTAAAGTAGTGCCACTTTGGCTGGCACCCGCCACCGCCAGCACCTTATCTTCGCCCACTAAGCGATTAAAAGCCAGTACGCTTCTGTCTTCCACGCTTTCATTGTTTAGGAAAACGACCTCCAGAGGGATGCCGTTAATTCCGCCCTCCGCGTTGATTTTCTCCACCACCATCCGGGCAGATTGCTCCGCCGGCACACCAAGCGTCGAGCCGGTTCCTGTCACATCAAAAATGGCCCCCACCTTGATGGTCTGGTAAGGCTTGCCCGGCGCAGCAGGCTGCGCCGCCCGCTGTCCGCATCCTACTGCTGCTAGGGACAGCGACACAGCAATTAAAAACAAAAAAATAAAAGGAATGTTTTTTCTTGGCATATAATTTCCCCCCCGTCTTATTTTCGGTGCCTAACGCTGACGCAGCTTTGCCTTGCCGCACCTCCTTGTAAGGCAGGGGGAACAAAAAAACCCGAAAGGGCTCTTCCAGACATCCTTTCTCCCTACCGTTCTACTGTACTACCGCTTTTCCTCCGTACTCAAACACAGACTACCGTTCTACAGGAGACCTCTGTCTGTAATATTAAAACCGTTTCAGTAAATTGTCAAGAGAGATAAACTTAACAGCACTGCTAGTTCCAAGGCGCGTAGCGCCGGCGGCCAGCAACTCCAGGGCAAAAGCAACCTCCCGGATTCCGCCCGAAGCCTTGATGCCAAGCTCAGGAACAGTTTCCCTCAAAAGCTTTACATCCTCGACAGTGGCTCCGCCGGCAAACCCGGTGGATGTTTTTACCATATTAGCACCGGCATCGCGGGCAAGCATCGCGGCCTGCCGCTTTTCCTCGGCGGTCAGTACCGCCATCTCCAGGATAACCTTCAGTAGCGCTTCCGGCGCACAGCGGCGCACGCAGGCAATTTCTTCCGCCACATAGGGCGTCAGTCCTTCTTTTAGGGCCGCCACATTGATGACCAGATCGATTTCACCGGCGCCGCTTTGCACGGCCTCCCCTGCCTCGAAAACTTTGGCCGCAGTGGTGGTAGCTCCAAGCGGGAAGCCGACCACTACGGCTACACGGACTGCGGAACCAACCAACAACTGGGCGGCATAGCGGACATGCCAGGGATTGAGACAAACAGCGGCAAACCCGTATTCTTTCGCTTCCTCGCAAAGCCTCGCTATCTCCAGCCTTGTTACCGTGACACCAAGGCTGGTATGGTCGATGACACCAGGGTCGAGCATCTGCTCTCCGGTCATCTATTCATCCCCCTCCCCTTTAATAACGGCGAGTGGCCGGAGACGGGCGATTTTTCTGGTAAGGCCGATTTCAGCCAGCGTTTCCACCACATCGTTAATATCTTTGTAGGCAAGCGGCGCTTCATCCAATAACTGCTTGTAATCACGCGTATTGAACATGACGTTGCCGACAGAACTTAAAAATTCTTCTCGACTAATAGACCTGCGCGCCGCCGTACGGGAGAGCTGCCGCCCAGCGCCGTGGTTTACCGAGCAGAACGTCTCGCTGACGGCGGGCGTACCTACCAGGACGTAAGACGGCGAATTCATGCTGCCGGGGACGATGGCGGGATGTCCTGTCCGCTTGTAGCGTGACGGGTTTTGCGCATGTCCCGGCGGCAGCGCCCGGGTAGCACCCTTACGGTGAATCAGCAACTGGTAACCGAAGTGTTCTTCGAATTTGGCGATATTGTGGGCCACGTCATAAACGACGTCCAGCCCCAGTTCGCGGTCATCCCGACCGAAAACAGACCGGAACGCAGCACGTACGTCATGAGTAATCAACTGACGGTTGGCAAAAGCAAAGTTTACGGCACAAGCCATTGCCGCCAAGTAATCCTGACCTTCTTTGGAGTTAATGGGAGCACAGGCCAGTCCCTTCGCAGGCAGCCTGATGCCGTACCGTGGGGCGGCCTTAGCCATAATCTCGGTATAATCTGTACAAATCTGGTGGCCGAAGCCACGGCTGCCAGTATGAATCAGCACTGTCAACATATGGCCTTCAAGCCCAAATAGTTTAGCTGTTTCGCTGTCAAAGACCTGTTCCACCACACCTAGCTCCAGAAAGTGGTTGCCACCGCCTAGTGTCGAGAGCTGCCCCGCTCTCTCAAGGGCACGGTTGCTGACCGCCTCCGGGTGTGCGCCCGCAAGGCAGCCGGACTCCTCAATGCACGCCAAATCTTCATGGCGCCCGTAACCGCGCTTCACCAGTTCCCCGGCCCCTCCGCACAGGATTTGTGGTAGCGCCTCACGGCAGAGCTGTCCGTGACGCGATTTGCGGCCGATGCCGGTCGGGAGGCGTGCTTCCATCTCCTCCAGCAAGCGACGCAATAGCGGCTTGTCCA
>JAGXSQ010000144.1 GCA_018333395.1 Dethiobacter sp. | reverse complement strand
CTGTTTAAGGTACATGGATAACACTTTCCAGGCACACTGACTGAGCGTAGCAAGAAGCTTTCAGACGCAATACCAACCTGGTCTACTATGACGTGACGAATTATTACTTTGAGACGGACACATTAGATGACTTAAGAAAAAAAGGTATGTCTAAAGAGCACCGGCCAAACCCTATTGTTCAAATGGGGCTTTTTATGGATAGCATGGGGATACCCATCACTTTCGAGTTGTTCCCCGGCAATACGAATGAGGCTAGGTCAGGCACAACCCCGTTCACGCTTTCCAGCCGGTAAATATCCCTGTCAATGGGGGGAATGGCATTGAACAGGCCCCGCGTGTAGGGGTGCCCGGGGTTTTTGAATATCTCCCGCGTAGGCGCCTGCTCTACGATATTTCCCGCATACATGACCGAAACCCTATCGCATAATTCAGCCACTATCCCAAAGTCATGTGTAATTAGAAGCAGCGCCGTGCTCAGCTCTTTGATCAGGCCTTTGAGCAGCTCCAGTATTTGCGCCTGGATGGTCACATCAAGGGCCGTTGTGGGTTCATCGGCAATGAGCAGTGCCGGGTTACAGGAAAGGGCCATGGCAATCATAACCCGCTGCCTCATACCGCCGCTAAGCTGGTGTGGATACTCCCTGACCCGGGTTTGGGGCGAGGATATCCCCACAAGCTCCAGCATGCTTACCGCTTTTTCCCTCGCCTCCAGGCGGCCAAGCCCCTGGTGCAGCCGCAAAACTTCTTCAAGCTGTTTGCCCACCCGCATTACGGGATTTAAAGAACTAAGGTGTTCCTGAAAGATCATGGAGATTTTCCTACCCCTGATTTTGGCCATGGCCGCAGGTTTTTTGCGGAGCAGGTCTTCCCCTTCGAAGATTATTTGCCCGCCCACCGTTTTCCCCGGCCGGGGCACCTGGCCCATGATGGAGAGGGCTGTAATGGACTTACCGCAATTGGACTCGCCCACCAGCCCCTCCGTTTTTCCCCGCTCCACGCTCAGGTTTACCCCGTCAACAGCACGGACCAGTCCTTTGGCAGTATTAAAATAAGTTTTCAGGTTACGTACTTCCAGCATCGTCATGCAAACGTTCTCCTTAGCCCGTTTCTTTCAACCAGGGATCAAGCGCGTCCCTCAAACCATCCCCGAGGAAATTAAAAGCCAGGACGACCGTCATGATCGCCAGCCCCGGGAAGATAGTCAGGTGCGGCGCCGTGCGCATGAAGGGGCGGCCTGCATTGAGCATGGAGCCCCATTCGGCATGGGGAGGCTGCATGCCCAACCCCAAAAAATTCAGGGCCGCGCTTGCCAGGATCACATGGGCCATGCCGAGCGTGGCCATGACAATGACCGGGGCCATAACATTGGGCAAAATATGTTGCCACATGATGCGGGCATCGCCGGCACCCAATGATTTGGCCGCCTCCACATATTCCCTTTCTTTTACGGATAAAACGGCGCCCCGTACCACCCGGGCATAACTGGTCCAGCCAATCAGGGACATGGCAAACATGATGCTAAAGAGAGAAGGGCCCAGTATTCCCGCAACCACCAATGCCAGGATAATACCGGGGAAAGCCAGCAGTACATCCACACAGCGCATAACTAATTCATCCACAAGGCCGCCGCGGTAACCTGCGACAGCGCCCAGAGCCACACCCGCGGCACACGTTATGCTTACCACCACCAACCCTACTTGCAGAGATACCCTGGCACCGTAGACGAGCCGGCTGAAAACACAGCGGCCCAGGTTGTCTGTTCCCAGCAAAAAGCCCTCGCCGGGAGAGAACAAACGGTAGGCCAGCTGCTGCCTGTTGGGATCATGGGGGGCAAGCCAGGGGGCAAAAAGGGCCGCCAGGCATAAGGTGATAATGATCACCCCTCCAGTGAGGGCCAGTTTATGCTTCCTCAGCCGCCTCATTGTCTCCAACAAAGGGGGGCCGCTTTCCACTATTTTTACAACAAGATCGTGCATTATTTTACCTCGTAACGTATTCTTGGATCCAACCAGGCATAGGAGATATCCACCAGCAAATTAACCATCACATACATGACCGCGATCAAAAAGACACATCCCTGGATTACGGGATAATCGCGGGCAAAGATGGAATCATAGAGCAGCCGCCCGATACCAGGCCAGGCAAAGATTATTTCCACCACCACTACACCTTCCAACAGCGCGCCAAACTGCAGGCCGACGATGGTAATTACCGGTATAAGGGAATTCTTCAGGACGTGCCTGTTGGTCACCATCGTTTCGGTCAGGCCCTTGGCACGGGCCGTCCTGATGTAATCCTGCCTCAGTACTTCCAGGATGCTGGACCGGGCCAACCTTGTGGTTACGGCAGCCATACCCGTGCCCAGGGTCAATGCGGGCAGAACAAGGTGTCTTAGTTCTCCGCGCCCGAAAACAGGCAACCAGTCAAGCTGCAGGGAAAAAGCCAGGCTGAGCAGCAAGCCCAACCAGAAATTTGGCATGGAAACCCCGATCATGGCGCCCAGCATCGCTGCGTTATCCAGGAGCGAATACTGCTTGACGGCGGAAATAATACCTGCGGGTATGGCAATGACCAGGGAGACCAGCATGGCGGCCAGTGCCAGTTCCAATGTTGCGGGCAGCCTGACGGTCAGCTCCTCCCATACGGGCCGGCCGGTACGAAACGATTCGCCGAAATCACCCCTCAATATGCCCGCCAGCCAATGGAAGTATTGGAGATAGATGGGCCTGTGCAGCCCCATCTCCTTTCTTACCAGTGGCATGACCCCTCAAAACCGGTCCAGATTTTAAGTTAGAGAAATGCATGATACACTAACTTAAAAAGGAGAGAAGGAAGATGAGGAAAACAAAGTACACGGTAGAACAGATCATCGTGCATCTGAGAGAGGTTGAGGTGCTGTGTAGCCAGGGGAAAACCATTGGAGAGGCAGCAAGGCAAATTGGGGTAACGGAGCAAACCTATTACCGTTGGCGAAAGCAGTACGGCGGGATGAACTCGTCCGACGCCAAGAGGCTGAAGGAACTGGAAAAGGAAAATGCAAGACTGAAGAAGCTGGTGGCAGATCTGAGCCTGGACAACGCAATCCTCAAGGACGTGGCGGAGGGAAAATTCTAAGCCCGGCAAAGAGAAGACAATCAGTGGAACGGGCGGTAGCTCAATACGGATTGTCCCAGCGGCGGGTTTGCCGGGCGCTAAGAGTATGCCGAAGCAGTGCAAGATACCAACCGGTAGAGCGAATCGACGAGGATGAGATCACAGCAAAGATCATAGAGCTGGCACCATTTATTATTCTTATGATAGCTGCTATTCCATCTTGTGCAGTATTTATGGCATTAAAGGGGGTGAAAAACAAACCAGTCAGCAGATATTTTGTTTAAGAACACTTAAATTGATGGATGAAATTTATCGGCAGAAAGAGGTAAAACGTTGCCATAAGTTGCCGGGTATCCAGGCGGCAGACTGTTTTTCTGGGATTCAACGTACACGACCTTGAGCGGAGAAATCCGGACATCGATCTAGACCGATTTTCGGATAGGTCTCTGGCGGTGGTGGTCTTGTTCATAAATCCATTATGCAACGAGACAGTAAGAATGTTCCGTGCCGTTTCCGACCGCTATTGAGCGGCAGTAAAGATTAGCACCCACTGGCGAGATGTTGCGTAGCGGGACGCAGTATAAGAACTTTTTTGTTATTATTGCCGGGAAGCTTTTCTGGTAAGCAGTATTTGCTGAAGCCGTTTAAGCCCCC
>JAGXSQ010000143.1 GCA_018333395.1 Dethiobacter sp. | reverse complement strand
CAGCGCCTCCGCGAGGTGATTAAATTGCACCATCGCGGACAGCTTGTCCGCATGAGCATGCCACTCTTCAAGCGCCGCTAGCTGTACATCAAAGCTTTCAGTTGCTAGTGAGGCATTGGGAAACCGCGTCGCTTCGTCAAGTTCCAGCGACGCAACGGCTGTCCTGAGAGCGTTGGCTTGCGCTTTAAGCGCGGCAAGGAGTTGATCAGGCTCTTCCTGTGCGAGCCGATAGGTGCGGTTGCGCATAAGAGTCTCGAGAAAATCAGGGGGTAGCTCTCCCTGAGCTAACTTCTGATGAGCATCAATCATCCAGGACGTGGCCACTTCTAGGGCTTCAAGATCGCGCCACTGGCGTTGCCAGTTATCCCCCCAGGCTAAAGTTGCGACGTTCGCATGCTCACGTAAGAATTTCTGTGCCCGTTGCATCCGCATAATTGCCTCTAGCAGCGCCAAGCGTTCGTCAAGGCTCTTGGGCGGCCTATCCTGACAGAGGTCGGCAACGGCACGGGAAGCGCGGCGGTAGCGGCCTGATAAAAAGCGCCCAAAGCGACGCCCGTACTGGGCTAGATCACGCCTAGTGCCCTCGACATCGGCTTGCCAAGCGGCTGAAAGCAGGATGTGCTCGTATCGTTCCATAATCCGATCGCCGAACATTTTGGCCTTTACGATCTTTTTAAGATCGTCAGTATGCTCGAGCCAAACGGAGTCAAAAACCCCAAAGTGTTTGAAATCGGTGACGCCCGCAAGAGCTTTTGCAGCATTAGCAACGAGCCTCGCTTCATGCTGCGAGGTCGGCACGGCCACACCAATGCGTGTCGCCAATTCGGTGGCCAACGCCACTACGTCCCGTGTGGCCTTTAGCGCAGCCTCGCATGCCGAACGGATCTGAGCTACAGTATTCAGCAACACCACACGCTTTTTTGCCCCCCACAGCGGATGCTTACCTGGCACTCCATGACGGTGACACCAGCTTTGAAGCTGACTTACATATGCGTGCTTCCGCTGCCAAGTAGGCTGATCCCAATCAAGCATCCCTTCAATCCCGAAGCGTGTAAGCTCGGCTAGGGCAATGGTTGTGCGTCCTTTAAGCTGCAACAGCTTACCGTAAAGTTGGTGCGGGGTGAAACTGCTCGACCGAACCGGCGTGTTCACAGCCTCCGCATAGGCGTTTAGGTGCTTGCGTCTGTCCTTTACCAGTTGCAGTCGCGCATCCACTTGTGCCCGGCCCACCGACTCACTCCGAAGGGCAAGCGTATCGCCTAACTCTTTGAGAAACGCCTTCTTATTCGTCTTGTAGCTATGAAGCTCTAAACAAGTGGCGCCAAGTCCTACCTGTTCAAGATTGCGTTTCACGACTTCCAGGGCTGCCATCTTCTCAGAAACAAACAGCGCCTTCTTGTTACGGGCCAGCGCCAGTGCGATGAGATTCGTGATAGTCTGCGACTTGCCGGTGCCCGGAGGCCCCTGAATTACAAGTTGCTGGGCGTTCTCTGCCTCAAGAAGCGCCTGAAGCTGAGAGCTATCCGCCTCTACAACGAGCGGTAAGTCTTCAGGCGCGACGATGGTATCCATGAACACATTATCGTCGTACTGAACAGTAGAATCGCCAAAACCATCGCTGCCAAGCATGCCGCGAATGACAAGGTGGTCGCTTGGTGCACGCCCTTGAGACCAGGTGCTCTTGTCAAGGTCGTGATACATGACGAGCTTGCTAAATGAAAATGTGTCGAGAACCAGTGCCGAGCGGTCTATCGACCAGCGTGGCTGCCCGCGCACCAGCTCCTCAATCCGATCAAAATATGCTTCAGGCTCTTCCGATTCTTGCGGTATCGGGAAATCCGCAATTGGCAGTTCTTGCCTAAGCTTCTCCTGTAGCGACTGGTTTGCTTGAATCTCACCGTCGTCGAGCTTGATACTGAATTTAAAACGCACGTTGGTTCGGCTGAGCGAGACTGGAACGAGCAAGAGAGGCGCCTGCCGCCCAATGTCACTATCAGGTGACTCGAACCAGTTCAGCATCCCAAACGCAAGGTAGAGCGGGCTGAACCCTTGTTCCTGCAAAAACAAGCGTGTCGCTCGATAACTGCCGAGCAGCCGCTTATCGAGGATGCTCGGCTTGTAGGGGGTCTTTAGGACCGTCGGCTCGAGCGCCTCTTCATCCTCGAGATATGCCACCGTAGGCACGACAAATTCGTCAGCATCCTCGTCGCTTGCTAGCTCAGCGGAATCCTTGTCATCCTCACGTCTTGTCGCATGAAATGTCAGCCTTTTCCCGTCTTTCACCAAAAGCTTGAAGGCGCCCGAAAGATCGGCGTCGATCGCCACCACGCCTTGAGCCTTACGCAATCGGAAGTTCAACGCACGATTGCGCAACGTTAGATCCAGAAGCTTCTCGCGTCCCTTTTCTAGCGCTGAGTGAACAGAGGCTGTGACCTCAGCAGATAGGGGATACGGATTTGCCTGTTCTTGTATCACGATGTTCAGTATGCCGTTAGCAGGTGATGAGCAAAGAATGTCGGCAGCAAAGTGGATCTGGACGAGAAGCCAAACTTCTCGCAGGTGACAGGCCGCAGTCGGCAAAGCGCGGACCGCCACCCATCTGGCAGCGGTAAATCGGTGTATGTCCCAAGCCTCATGTAGTCACAGGCAAGCCCTGTTCTCCCTGCAGAGTCCTTGCAGACAAATTACCTGATAACCCTAACATTGGGATGGGTATTTTGTCACTAGAGCGAATCATGGAGTCTGTCGATCAGGACTATGAGGGTGAAAAGGCTGATTGCTTAACCGCTCCTCCCCTTGATCGTACTGACGATAAGTTTATAACGCGCTATATGGCGCTGGCCAGGCCCTCGTGTTTCGCACGTTCCGAAAGGAGGGCTGCCATTTCATGCGCGCCAGGCTGGCCTGCTTGTCCCAGGCGTCGATGGAAGTCACCAGCAGGCGACGGGCGTCCGCCTTGCTTAAGATGACGGCCTGAGGCATGCCGTAGGATACCCGATACGACCTTTCCCCAAATCGTTACCAGAGCTGGCGCGGGAGACCGATTGCTACAGTTTTGCTTTCCTGATGTCAAACTGACTGCTTGGCGGTAGATGGACCGCCTGCTCTCTAAGCTCGCTAGCCGGATTGGGCAAGGTCACGCTTCTCTCATGGAGGTAGCAGGCCGCTTCATGGCCACTCTCGCCCACATCGTCACAGAGCACCTCGTAGTCGATTCCTATCGAACCGCCCACCTTGACGACGATCACGGCAACAGCTCCAGATAGTCAAGACCCTTGGGGCGGAACATGGCAAAATGGCGCCGGTCGAGGGTAAGGATGCGCCGAATCTGGTAACGTTCGGCCACCGCCAGGAGGGAAGCATCAACAAACCCCACATAGACGTCTCGATATTTGGCAACGATCTGCCGAGCCCTGACGATATCAGTACGTTCGACCTGCAGGTAGTCGTAGGCTCCCTCGGCAACATCCTCGAGAAACGTGCGTGCTGTGGCAACGCCTAGATACTTCACCGCCATATAATCGACTTCAGGAAGAACAGTGCTGGGAACAACAAGCCCCTCCCTTCCCATCAGCTCTCGAGCGGCCGGATGCAAGGCATGATCGGCATCGAGAAGAACGAGCAGCCCACTAGTATCCGCAAGGATGGTCAACGGCTCTCCGCCTCGGTACGCCACTCGGCCGCAACGCGAACTTGCTCCTCCTCAAAGATCTGTGCAAGCAGCTCCTCGTCATGCTCTGCCAGATCCGGTCTGCCACTACGGCCCATCCCAACCGAACGCGGCAGGCGACGCAGTTTGGCCTCGCGTGCAAAGTAGTGCTCGAGCGCTTCACGAATCAGTTCGGCTTTGGAACGCTCTTTCTGCCTAGCCATCCGGTCGAGCTCCAGATCCGTCCGTTCATCGAGATAGACCGTGGTCCGCTTCATACCATATATGCTAGCACCTTCAGCCCTCGATTAACTCCTAACCGCCGGTCTCGAGCCCTACGGCAGTTCCAGCGGTCTTCAGTACCTCCCTGACCGGCCTGTCCACGCCACCGGCAACCTTGACCTCATCAGCCAAGAGATAGCGCATAAAGGCGGCAACCGCTTGCTTTAAGCCCTTCCAAAGCGCCCCATCCGGTTCTACCCCCTCTTCCCACCACCACCCTTTGATCTGCCAGGTGGACCCTTCCAGGCGCGAATCGACACGCGCCACAAAGCGCTCGCCGTACATCACCGGGAGGGCGTAATAACCCCACTTACGGTCCTGTTCAGGCTTATAGACCTCCCAGACGTAATCGAAGTCGAAAAGATGCAGCGCGGCTTTGCGGTCCCAGAGGAGCTGATCCAAGGGGGCCAGGAAGCGCACCTGTGGCCTAAG
>JAGXSQ010000142.1 GCA_018333395.1 Dethiobacter sp. | reverse complement strand
TGCCTGATATGACTTTATCCTGTTTCTGAAACCTTCATTCTGGTAGTAGGGGCGGGTTTGAAACCCGCCCCTACTCCGCATCATCCTCCTATTTGAGTAAGAGCCCTAATTATGACATGAACATTTTCGCTAGTCCAGTGCTTTTTGCGAAAAAATTTTTTCGCTTGGCCGCTTAAACCCTTAACAGACAAGCCTCCATTTATTCATGCGTCAGCCCTGGCAGAAATATGGAGACGCCTGCTCTCGCTTATACCCATCCGCGATATCCCGTCAAAAAAATTAGGAACCCGGCCTACTCAGGCCGGGTTCCTAATTTATGATACTGTTATCTTTCGGCTACCAAACGGTACAGCATGGCTGCCGCTTCCGCCCTGGTAGTCGTACTTCCCGGTCCGAAAGTACGATCCTGGAAGCCGCGCACCAAGCCCGCTCTGCTAGCCGTGGGGTCTTAATAAGCACTTCGCGGCCTTCTACCTGACACTAAATACCGGCCTACGGCGCGGGGAGCTGCTAGGGCTGCGCTGGGATGGTGTGGACTTTAAGGCTAACCAGATTACTGTTAATCAAGGGCTGGTGCGGGTGACAGGAAAAGGGCTGGTCTTCCAAGAGCCAAGAGCAAAGCTATCAAATCGGGTAATAGGGCTTCCCGGCATCTTTTTTTAAAGTAGTGTGTAACTAGTGTGTAAATAGCTCGTTTTCAGGGAATTTTTCTGCCGGCAGAATAGCAGAAAACCCTTTAAAGTCAATGGTCGGGGCGACAGGATTCGAACCTGCGACCCCTTGGTCCCAAACCAAGTGCGCTACCAAGCTGCGCTACACCCCGACGAAATAATTGTACCCAATGGCAGTATACCGGAATGTTGGTCCACTGTCAAAGGAAAACACTGCCTTATTTTTCCCTCGTGCACAAGAACACCCTGGCAAGAAGATGGGCGGCTGCTCAAGACAATTGCTGCAATATTTCCAGGGCAGCGGCAAAGGCGCGGGCACGGTGACTAAACGCGTTTTTCTCGGCTGGCTCCATTTCGGCGAACGTCTTCCCCGCCTCCGGTACATAAAATAGAGGGTCGTAACCAAACCCGCCCTCGCCTTGCGGGGCAAGAGTTATACTTCCCTCGCAGACCCCCTCTACTACCTGAGACGTAATTCCGGGGCCAGCAATGGCAATAGCGGCGCGGAAAGAGGCTGTTCTCTGCTCTGCAGGCACACCCTCCAGTTCGTGCAGCAGCTTGCGGTTGTTGGCCTCGTCTGTGCTGCCCGGTCCGGAGAAGCGTGCCGAATAGAGGCCGGGGCGGCCGCTCAGGGCCTCCACCTCCAGGCCCGAATCATCAGCCAAAGCAAGTTCTCCGGTCAGACTGACTACTGTTTTCGCCTTAATCAGAGCGTTTTCGGTAAAGCTGCAGCCACACTCCTCTATCTCAGGCACCTCGGGGAAATCTGTCAGGAAGAGGGTCTCAAAGGGCAGCTCGGCCAACAAGCGGCGAAACTCCGCAGCTTTTCCCTCATTCCTAGTGGCAATGACCAGCTTTTTCACCGCAGTTCCTCCAACAGCAGCTTTTTCTGATAGCTAACAATTTCTTCCACGCCCTTAGCTGCTAGGGTGAACATCTCATCCAGCGTCTGGCGCACAAAAGGGGTTCCTTCCGCTGTACCCTGAATTTCCACAATCCGGCCATTGCCGGTCATCACCAGGTTCATATCCACTTCTGCGGCGCTGTCCTCGGCGTAATTTAAATCCAGCAGAATCTGTCCGCTCACAATGCCAACGCTTGTAGCCGCTAAGTAGTCGGTAACCGGCAACTCCGCAATGGCGCCGCGTTTTACAAGTCCTGCTAACGCCTGGTAAAGAGCAATAAATGCGCCGCTGATGGCGGCGGTGCGTGTGCCGCCGTCAGCCTGGATTACATCGCAGTCGATCCAAACCGTACGCTCACCAAGGGCCTTCAAATCAACGACTGAGCGTAGCGCCCTCCCAATCAGCCTTTGGATTTCCGAACTCCGCCCGGAAATCTTCCCGCGAGTTACTTCACGCACCGTGCGCTGTTCTGTAGCTCGCGGTAGCATGGCGTATTCCGCCGTAATCCAACCCCTTTTCTCTCCACGCAGAAAAGGCGGCACCTTTTCTTCCACTGTGGCCGTACAAATGACTTTGGTATCCCCGACCTCAATTAAGACCGAGCCCTCCGGGAACTTCAAAAAACAAGGGTTAATGCGGATCGGACGTAACTCGTCCGGCTTCCGTTTATCATGACGCATTATTTTTGCCTCCTGCATAGCGACTACTCCAAACCATTATATCCTCCCAGAGATGTTGTTTCAATGCCGGGTTGCTACTTTGTTCCATACTCCCGGTCGGTTAAAAGACAGTGGGAAGCTATCTCCGTCGGGAAACTGCGGCACTTTACCGTTAACCAATATTGCTATTTCAGCAATGCCGGCAAGCCCAGTCAGCGTCAGCGCCACTTGGTCACGAAGCCGGTCTGGCGAAAACTGGCCGTCCGGGGTATACGCCAGTTCCCCCGCCAGGTATAGCCTAAGGTTACTCCCTTCCAGTTGCGACCGTAGCAAGCGGAGCCCTGGTGGGATGGCGCTGTGCAGACCGCTGTCACGAGCCGGACCCAGCAACAGCTCTTGCGCAACAGCTTTAACCCTGTCTTCCGACGGCGACAAGGGCCGGGCAACAGGAACAAAAAAATCCTGCTGGCCAGTATTGTAGAGGAAATAGAGCGTGGCAAGGTCTTTTTTCGCCTGATTACCAACACTGTACGTTGTTTCCTGATTAAGACCGTACTCGCGGTCAAAATCTCTGTCGGCGGCCGTACCACCGGGCAATCGGGACAGGGTAACCCCCTCCACCATGATTTCTACACTGTTAACTGTGGGAAACTCTGTCAGGGTAAAAATCAAGGCGCCCAGCAACTTCCTCTCACGTTCCGGCTCATAGTCTAAAAATGCGCGACTAAAGTCAACCCTGGCCAGACCGTCACGGACGGTCAGTCCGAGGATTTCCGTGCCTGCCGGCAGGAGGGGAGAAAGACCGGCGTTCAGTAATTCCGTTGGTAGACGGCCCTCAACCATATGGCTTAAAGTAGAGCGGGCAATGCCCTCTTCCCAGGGGATAGTAAAGCGAACCGGAATAATGAATTGCCAGTCACGATCCGGAAGATAAAAAATGGTTTCCCGCCTCCCGACGGCCTCAGGCTTGTCTCTCTCGGAAGTCGGAGGCAAGGCTCTGTCCTGCGGCCAGGCAAAACAGCCAGCAGCAGCGGCAAGCAGGCACAAAACCAATAGTACAATACTTTTCCTCATAACTATCCCCCCCGTTTTGTTTGTAACCAGTGTATGAACCGGGCAGGAAAGTTATACCAAAATTTACGGCAGCAACACCTGATAGGCATTTACTTCCCGGCAAAGCAGCTTTTTGCCGACAGCTTTAAACGTAGACGGATTACCGCTAACAAAAAAGCGGTGACGGTCTTCGCCGGCAGAGGCAGCCCGCTCCAGCGCAAGGCTCTGCAACACTTCCTTTGCTTCCCGCGCCGTCTCCTCAGCGGAAGAAATCAGCCGAACTCCGGGTCCCAGCACCTTGGCCAACACACCGGACATGAGCGGGTAATGGGTACAGCCCAGAATCAGCGCGTCTATTTCGGCCTCCCTCATCGTATGCAGGTATTCTTCCGCCACCCGCAACGCCTCCGGTGTCTCGGTCAGGTCGTTTTCCACAATCAAGACTAAAAGAGGACACGCCTGAGAAACAACACTGACCGCCGAGTCGAGCTTGCCGATTAACTTTTCATAAGCGCGGCTGGCAATAGTACCCGTCGTGCCAATAACACCGACCCGTTTTGTACGGGTGTGGCAGAGTGCCGCCCGCACTCCCGGCTCAATAACGCCGAGGATGGGCAAAGAAAACTCCGTCTGGTAGGAGGGCAGCCCGGCTGCCGTCGCCGAGTTGCAGGCCACAATAATCATTTTTACGTCCTGCGTTTCCAGAAAAAGAATTATCTGGCGCACGAAGTCACGGACTTCTTCATGCGGGCGGGGGCCATAGGGCATTCTGGCCGTATCACCAAAATAGACAATCCGTTCCTCTGGCAGCTGACGAAATATTTCGCGGACAACCGTCAGACCTCCCACTCCCGAATCCAAAACACCAATAGCGTGATTCCGGTCCATAACATCCCCCTTATGTTCCCTTTATCTTGCTAAAATAACCGCCAAAGATTTTCCTCGTATCCATTATACTGACAAAAGCCTGGTCGTCCACTTGGCGTACCAAGCCAAGAAAGCACGGCAGGTCGCGGCGTTTAAGCAAAATATGCAGAATCTGGTGGGTACCTTCTCTGCCGCACCCTTCAAGAGCCGTTACACCGAAACCCTGTTCGCGTATTCGCGCCAACAATTCTGCCGACTTTCCCACAGAAATGACCTGCACCGTAGCAAAGCCCAAGGCCAGCCTTTCCTCCAGCCGGCTGCCAACCAGGTTGCCTGTAGCAAAGCCTAGGGAATAGGCCAGTAGGCGAAAAGGGTCATCCAGATTGCCGACTACCTGGTTTAAAGCAATAATAAAAATAGTCACTTCAAAAAACCCGATAACTGCTGCCAGAACAGCCTTCCCCCGCATTAGCATCAGAATGCGGATGGTCGACAGCGAAACATCGGCGACACGGGCAACAAAAATAAAGAGATAACTTAAGAGCAGTATCAACATTTTATCAGATTTTTGCCTCTCCTCATCTGCTTCCCCCCCGTGGCTGAATTTTTCCTCTACAGCGTATTTAATTTCCCGCTTCCCGTCAAGCCTCCGGGGGAAAATTATGTTGCTTTCGAGTAAAACATGACTAAAAATCTATAAAGACACCTTCTCCGGATATCTTGCCCGGAAAAGGTGTCTTTATCTTTAGCACGGCCGCCTATCACTTTAGATAAACCGCAAGGCCTCTGCCGGGTCAAGCTTAGCAGCTTGGCGCGCCGGGAAAATACCAGCCAAAAGACCGATGCCCACAGACAGCAACAGTGCCGCGGCAAACAGGTCTAGGCGCCAGGGAACCACAAGCGGCTGTGCTGTCAGCAACGGCCCGGCACTGCGAGCCGCTAGCACTCCAGCCGCATAGCCTAAAATTCCGCCGGCAAAGCTGATTAAAAGCGCTTCCAGCAAAATGATTTTAGCCACATGGGACTGCCGGAATCCAAGAGCACGAAAGATACCAATCTCGCGCGTCCGCTCGCGGACGGCACCAGAGATGGTCAGCGCGGCGACGAGCGTGCCGACAAACAGAATGAGCACAGAAACGGACATCCCGAACCGGGTCAGCCTTGTCAACAGTTCGTCACGGCGTAGCGTCTCCTGGCGCAGACTGGTAATTTGCGCGTGGGGCAGCGCTTGCGCGAGTTCGGTCAACAACGCTTCCTCCGCACCCAAAGTATAATCAACCGCCATCTCAATTACCGTAACTTCCTGCGGCCTGCCGAGCAGTTCCTGGGAAGCCGCCAAGTTCATGATTATTTGCTCGTCCTCCAGGGAAACGTTCTCCTTCAGCAAACCAAAGACCACAAACGTTTGCTCCGAGAGTTCCAGTCGGTCACCCGGCTTGACGCCTAAGGTAGCGGCAACGGAGGCGCCGACCAACACCTGCCGGTCGGCTAAGACAATCTGTGTCGGGTCCTGGCGGGCCAGATCCAGGTAATGAACATCCAGTTCCATCTCTTTCTCTTTCTCTGCACCATCGCCCTCTGCCGCCTCAGCACCAGTTGCGGCGTCCTGGAGCCGCAACCAGGGTTTAACTCGGAACTCTTCCTGCGGGCGGACACCGGAAACGATTACCTCCATGTCGCCGACGGAAGTCACCCCCAGGAGCTTTGGCGCAACAACCCTGACCATCTCGCGGGAGGGGACGGTGTCAATAGCCGCCATATCGTCCAGTGTCAGTTGCTCTACATCGTACATCACTTCCGGCAGGGTAATCCCGCCGTAGGAAAAGGTCAGTTCACCGGTATCAGCGGTGACAACCACGTTGGCAGCAAACTCCGATGCCTGGCGCGTCATTTCCGCTTTCATAGCTTCCAGGATGCCGTAAACAGCAACCACTGTAGTTATCCCAATGGTCAGGCCAAGCAGGACCAAAAGCATTCTGGCTTTGCGCCGGCGCAGGTTATTGAGGGCAATATGGTAAAGTTGCATCTTATCCTCCTTACCGCTTGCCCCTGCTGGCGGCAGCAAGCTGCAATATTTCCGCCTTATCGGTACAGAGCAGTCCGTCTTTAAGTACGATGGTACGCCCCATAAAACGGGTATTGTCAGGATTATGGGTCACCATCAGGATAGTCAGTCCGTCCTCGTTTAACTTTCTGAACAAAGCCATAATCTCCTCGCCTGTCTTGGTATCTAGGTTCCCCGTCGGCTCGTCGGCCAAAATAACCGGCGGTGCGTTGACAATGGCGCGGGCAATGGCAACACGCTCCTGTTCGCCACCGGAAAGCGCATTTGGTAGCCGGTTCATTTTCCCGGCCAGCCCCACACGGCAAAGTACCTGCTCCGCCATCTCCCGCTTTTGCTTGTTAGAACGATTGGCTGTCGTAAGCGGCAGCATTACGTTTTCTATAGCGGTGAGATAAGGTATGAGCTGGAATTGCTGGAAAACAAATCCCAGATATTCGCGCCGGAAGTCGGCTCTTTTTTCCTGTGAAAGAGCGTAGATATTGATGCCGTCAATCTCTATGGTGCCGGACGAGGGAGGGTTTAAGCTACCGATAATACTAAGTAGCGTACTCTTCCCCGAGCCGGAATGGCCCATTACCGCCACCGACTCGCCCTTATCAATATCAAGCGTTACACCACGCAGCGCGTAGACCTCTTCCCCTGCAGAACCATATTTTTTCTTGAGATCCTGCATCGCAATCATGACTTCAGCCATCTTCTCTTCTCCCCCTGTTAATTATAAACTGTAAGCTTTGCCTGCCTACCTAAATGAAGCGGAGAGCCTCCGCCGGGTCAAGCTTCGCCGCTTTCAGCGCCGGGTAGGCGCTAGCGGCAACGGCTAGAAGCATGGAAAGCAGGACGGCCGGCAAAATCAGATCCGTACGCAGCGGCATCCCCGTAACTTGGGCCAGGTCAATCTGGACCAAAAAGGGACCCGCCAACTGTGCGGAAATACTGCCAAGCAGATAACCGAAGATGCCGCCTAGGAAACTTACCATCCCGGCTTCCAGGAAGATAATCTTCATAACATGAGCTCGGCGAAAGCCGATAGCACGAAAGATGCCAATTTCCCTGGTTCGCTCACTGACGGAGGAAAGCATCGTTGTCAGGACCATCAGTGCGGCAACCAGCAGGATAACCCCAGAGAGCGCAAAACCAAAGGACTCAAAGCGGTCGATCGTTTCTTCACGGAACAAAGCGGCCTGCCTCAGCGGCATAACGCGGGCGTTGGGCAGAACGGCCGCCAACTGAGCAGCAATCTCCTCTACCGGGCAGAAATTGCAGTAGGCCGAAATCTCAATCATCGAAAACTCGCCTGGGCGGCCGAGCAGTTGCTGCACCACCGGCAGATTGGCGTATAGCAGACCGTCTTCCCGGCCACCTGTCTGGCTTAGAATACCAAATACCTGAAACGGACGGCCGTTAAGGGCCAGTTCCTCTCCGGCTCTAACACGCAGGGCCTGGGCGGCGGAGGAGCCAAGCACCAGTCCGTCAGTCGGAATATCCAGCAAAGCCAAGCTGCCTGTTTTCTCTCCCGGCGCCAGCCCCGCCTGCTCCTGCAATGAAAACCACGGCTTTTGTGTAAACTCCCGTTTTGTCTCCACACCGACAAGCATTACTCTTTGACCGCCTGTCTCCACAGACCCGACAATTTTCGGTGAAATAATATTGATGGCCGGGCGTTCTTCGATAGTATCAATCTGGGGTAGGTCGGCCTCCGTCAGGCGCTGGACGTTAAAAGCAACCCCCGGGACATGTATCCCGCCGTAGTTTAGGGTCGCTCCTTCCGAGCGCGGGACAATAACAATATTGGCACCAAACTCATCAATCCGGTCACCAAGCTCCAGCCGCATGGCTAACACTATGGTCAGGAGTCCTACGACCGTGGCCACACCCACCATCAGCCCCAGCATCAGAAAAAGCATCTTCGTCCGACGCCGGTTTAGGTTATTCAAAGCTATCTGCCAAAGACTCATCTTTACACCTCCGGTAGCGCATAAAGCTCGCCACCCCAGTAAGTGATTCGCAAAACAAGCTGCCCTTCTTTATAAATGTGGATTTCCTGGTGACAGCCAAAATCCCGAACCACGGCTTCCACAGCAGCATCACCGTAACTAGCGGCGTAGTATTCCAGGCCACGCTGACGTAACCGTTCTGCAGAAAGCGCCGCGCTCCCGTCTGACCGTGCGAAAATATGGTTGTTAACACCTGCGAAAACTAGGATAGCAAGCAGCACCACGATTATATAGTCTTTAAACGTGGAGAGTTTGGGGAAATCCCTGGACATCTTTTTCCACCTCCGCCATTCTTTTTTACCTCTGTTTTCAGTAAGGCCTACAGGGCGCGAATCCGCCAGTTCAGTACCCGTTGCTGGTCAATGACTACCATGCCTTCTTCAATGACGGCGTTCATGTTGACCGGCGCGAAAGAGCCGCAAATCTGGGCCCCGGAAATAAACCTATGGTCCTCAATGGTGTAAGTGGTGCGGCATTTGTCACAAACCAGCGTCTCCCCAGCCAGAGAGAAAGTGCGTCCGCGACATGGTTCACACATGCTGCTGCCGGCAAAGAGTCGCCCTGACGGCGTGATGTAAGCCATCAGCGGCACTAGGGTGCCTTGATCGTTTTCCGCTTCAAAGTAGACAATATTATTTCTATCCACCTCGTCAAAAGGAATCTTAATCTGCCCTTCTGCGATAACCGGCTCCACCCTCGTCATCGAAATAAACCTTCCGATATAGGAACGGGGGGTAGCCACCGGCTCACCGAAATACTCTACATTAGCCTGACCCGGCTGTCTCTGCATTACCAGCGCCACAATCAAACCAACTACTGCCGCAGCAACACCCAGAAAAAGCGGTATCCTGCTTTTTTGCTTTTGCGTAAACTGCGCTTTTTTGCTCATAGTATGTTTCGGCACGCATACTCCTCCTTGCATCTCTACTAACATGAGTAGTAGCTAAAACCATTATAATCCCACTCTAGACAAAACGCAATCCACAAAATTACGAACATTCTATTTCTGCTCAATTCGCGTTATGTAGCTGCAGATACCACTATAACTGCAAGTCCTGCCACAAGAACAAGAACAACGAGCAGCAAAATCGGAAGGAAATAGATGAGAAGCGCACGGCCGGTAGACAGCTGAAATGTTTCGCGCACAGCGATTACAGCAAGTATCCCCACCCAAACTGTCAGGACTAAACTCCCCAGGCCATGGAAAACGCTGCCAATAATGCCAGGGGCAAGTCTAAGCAGAGCATAAGGAACCATAAAGATTGAAGGTACGTTGGCCAAAGCCAACAGCGAAAGTAGTCCGGAGAAACTGCCCCGGGCACCAAACAGGCGGGCCGTGGCAAAGCACAGGCCAGCCTGGGTGAAAAAAATGAGTAAAGATAAAGTGATTAGCACCGCAAAGACAACAGCAGGACCGCCAAGCTGCGCCGCCAGCGCCGTATCAGTCAGCGCAGTGCTAAGGCTCACAGGCAGCAGCACCAGAAAAAATACCGTCAGGGAAACACGCAGAAACGACCCTTGGCTCATTTCGCGCATGGTCGCGACCGGACTGCTGATCATCCCCACGACGGCTTCCGCAAGGCCATACTCCCTCGCCAGATCATCTCTTGTTTCCGTTTGCATCATTTTCCCATCCTTGATCTCATTTTCCTGCATACCCGTCTCGCTAGGCCCTTCTTGTATCACCATTTGGGCACGAGGTGCTTTTCGAGTTGCTGCTGCATGATAAGGGCGTCTTTTCCTAGCAGCGCCAATGTCAAGCGGTCTAAGATAGCTATAGGGAGTCCTCCCAGTTCCTCCCACCAAGGTAGGGGGGGCAGCGTAATGTCTACCGGCTCAGGGTCAGCCACCGCAGCGATCGCTGCCGCCTCTTCGATGGCTGTGTCCAGGCCTCCCAAGCTGTCAACCAGCCCCAGAGCTTGGGCCTGCGCCCCGGTAAAAACTTCCCCGGTAGCGACTTCTCTTACGTTCTCTGCGTCAATATTTCGCCCTTCAGCCACCGCTCCAATAAACTGAAGGTGCAAGTCATCAAGGAAAACTTGCAAAACTTCTCGCCTCTCCGGGGTAAGCCGTTCGGAAAAGATCCCCTTGTACTTCCCGGCAGTAAGTATCTCGGAGGTAATCCCCAGATTTTCATAGAGCCCTCCTAAGTACATATGGCTAAGGATAACTCCGATACTGCCGGTGGTGGTTCCCGGTTGAGCCACGATACGGTCAGCAAAAACCGAAATGTATAGCCCCCCGGAAGTTGCCGTGTCCGCCATAGACACGACAACTGGGCGAGGAAAGTTACTTATCAGGGCGCCAATTTCCTGCGAAGCACCTACCAACCCCCCCGGGCTGTTTATCCGCAGAACTACTGCCGCAATGTGGGGGCTGTCTTCAGCAATCTGCAGAAGTTCCCTTACCTTAGCGGGAGTAATGCCTTCTGCCTGGAGACTGCCACCTGCAGACTCGGCAATCGGCCCGGTCAGAGTAATTACCCCAATGTTTCCTCGAGCCGTCTGCGGCCAATCACGGACAAGCACTGCTGACAGCACCAGCGACCCGACGACCAGCAAGCCTAAGCCCAGGAATATCCATTTGCTTCTGCTCACACAAGATACGCCCTCTCTCTTAAAATTTAACCGCCTGACTGTGGTCCCAGTTGGAACTTATTTTTCACCTGGCGGTGGTATTCCTGTATGGGCTTGATGTGCATCTGTTTCTGACAAAGCATCTCTATCGCTGTCACGACAGCCTCTGCCCCCGCCATGGTTGTGGTATAGGACACCCGGTGCTGCAGAGCGCTCCTCCTGATGGAGAAAGAGTCTTTCTGGGCTTGCGTACCAGTAACGGTGTTGATAACAAAGTCTACTTCCCGGTTTTTGATCATGTCTACTATATGAGGCCTGCCTTCAGCTACTTTATTTATAATCTCTGCAGAAATTCCCCGTTCATGCAAAAACCTGGCCGTCCCTTTGGTAGCAATGATGCTGATGCCGATGCGCAGCAGTCTAACAGCAATATTTACCGCCTGTTCTTTGTCTTTGTCTTTTACGCTGATAAAAACCTTGCCGGAAGTGGGGATCCGGTTGTGGCTGGCTGCCTGCGCTTTGGCGTAAGCTAGGCCAAAGTCTTCATCTATCCCCATCACCTCGCCGGTGGATTTCATCTCCGGCCCCAGAATCACATCAACTCCCGGAAACTTGTTGAAGGGGAAAACCGCTTCTTTGACGGCGACGTGCGGCATTTCCACTTCTCCGGTCAGTCCAAGTTCAGCTAGGCTACGCCCCATAATAACCTTGGTGGCCAGCTTGGCAAAAGGTATCCCCGTCACCTTGCTGACAAAAGGAATCGTCCGGGAAGCACGCGGGTTGACCTCCAGAATGTAAACCGTCCCGTTTTTGACAGCGTACTGGACGTTCATCAGGCCTAGGACCCCAAGTTCTGGCGCCAGAGCCTTTGTCTGGGACTTGATTTCTTCCACAACGGCGTTGCTCAGGGAACGGGGGGGCAGCGAGCAAGCTGAATCGCCGGAATGGATGCCCGCTTCTTCAATATGTTCCATAATCCCGGCAATCACCGTGTCAGTACCGTCTGAGATAGCGTCCACATCAACCTCAATAGCATCCTCCAGGTACTCGTCAATCAGTACCGGGTGTTCCGGGGAGGCGGCCAGCGCCCGCCGCATGTAGTCCCGCAGGCTTTCGTCGTCATAAACAATCTCCATCGCCCTCCCGCCAAGAACGTAAGAAGGACGGACAATAACAGGGTAGCCCACGCTTCTGACGGCCGAAAGCGCCCCCTCTACCGAAGTAGCCGTAACGCTCTCCGGTTGCCGCAAGTTTAGCTTGTGCAGCAGTTCTTTGAAACGTTTTCTGTCCTCCGCCAAGTCGATCGCGTCGTGGGAGGTGCCGAGGATCTTAACGCCCGCCTGCCAGAGCGGCAAAGCCAGCTTGAGCGGAGTCTGCCCGCCAAACTGCAAGATCACGCCTACCGGCTTTTCCAGTTCAATAATGTTCAGCACATCTTCCGTCGTAAGAGGCTCAAAGTATAGCCTGTCGGCCGTATCGTAGTCCGTGCTTACAGTTTCCGGATTACAGTTGATCATTATTGTCTCATAGCCCAGTTCTTTGCAGGCAAAGACGGCATGGACACAGCAGTAGTCAAACTCAATCCCCTGTCCGATGCGGTTTGGCCCTGAGCCAAGGATAATGATTTTTGGGCGTCCCGAGTCCACCGCCTCACATTGAGCTACTGCAACCTGCCCCCCGGCACGATAAAACGGTCTTTCGTAAGTAGAGTAAAAGTACGGAGTGTAGGCCTTAAATTCTCCGGCACAGGTGTCTACCATCTTGTAAACAGGCAGGATGCCGTGTTCCTTACGCCAACTGCGCACCGTTCCCTCGGGCACACGCAGGAGTTCCCCGATTCTCCGGTCAGCGAAGCCATTTTCTTTGGCCGTACGCAAAAGCTCCGGCGGTAGCGCCACCGCTTCCCCGTTTTTTGAGGCCGCCTGGCTTTCGATTTCGCTTTCCAGGAGCACCATCTGCCTGACGTTGTGAAGAAACCAGGGATCCACGCTGGAAAGCTCACTGACTTCCTCGATAGACAGACCGCGCCGGAACGCCTCCGCGATAGACCAGAATCTTTCGCTGCCAGGTATGCGGAGTGAAAGGCGCAGTTCGCTCAAATCGCCCTCTACGCGCTCAAGACCATAGTTTCCTTTCTCCAGGCTTCTGATGGCTTTACTGAGCGCCTCTCTAAAGGTCCGGCCAATGGACATCACTTCGCCAACCGACTTCATCTGCGTCATCAGCGTAGCATCGGCTTCAGGGAACTTCTCAAAGGCAAAGCGCGGGAACTTCACGACTACATAGTCAATGGCCGGCTCAAAGGAAGCAGGTGTTTCCCGGGTAATGTCGTTTGGTATCTCGTCTAAGGTCAGCCCCACCGCCAGCTTGGCCGCTATTTTAGCGATAGGGAAGCCGGTTGCCTTGGAGGCCAGCGCCGAACTTCTCGATACGCGAGGATTCATTTCAATAACCACCGTCCGGCCGTTAGCCGGATTGGTGGCAAACTGAATATTGGATCCACCGGTATCAACGCCGATTTCCCGCATAATGGCTATTGAATCGTCCCTCAACTGCTGGTATTCCTTCTGCGTCAGTGTTTGTATCGGCGCCACGGTAATACTGTCGCCGGTATGAATCCCCATGGCATCAAAGTTTTCAATCGAACAGATGACTACCACGTTGTCTTTCTTATCGCGCATCATCTCCATTTCGAATTCCTTCCAACCCAGAACAGACTCTTCAACCAGCACTTGATGAGCCATGCTCAGTTCCAGGCCGCTTTCCAGGATGGATTTAAATTCTTCAATATTGTAGGCAATGCCGCTGCCAGTCCCACCCAGAGTAAAAGCAGGTCGCAAAATGGCCGGGAAACCAATATCTTTAATAATCTCCAGCCCTTCGGCCAGCGAGTTCACAGCCACACTTCTGGGCACTTCCAGGCCGATCCTGCGCATCGCCTCTTTGAATAACTCCCGATCCTCTGCTTTTTTGATAGCATCAAGGCGTGCGCCAATCAATTCAACACCATACTTGTCCAAAATACCTTTTTCGGCCAGTTCCACCGCCAGGTTCAGGCCCGTCTGGCCGCCGATGTTGGGCAGAAGAGCATCAGGCCTTTCCCGCTTAATAATCATCTCCAGAACCTCGGCGTTCAAGGGCTCGATATAGACGGCCTCCGCCATTTCCGGGTCGGTCATAATTGTAGCCGGGTTGGAATTGACCAGGACTACCTGGTAGCCTTCCTCGCGCAGCGCCTTGCAGGCCTGTGTGCCGGAATAGTCAAATTCGCACGCCTGCCCGATAACAATCGGCCCTGAGCCGATAACAAGTATTTTTTTGATGTCTGTCCGTTTCGGCATCACGCTCTACCCCCGATCATTTCTCTGAACTTACGGAAAACATGTATCGCGTCATTGGGACCCGGCCCGGCTTCAGGATGGTGTTGAACCGAAAAAACCGGCAACTCCACGTGACGCATACCTTCTTCCGTCCCGTCATACAAGTTTTTGTGCGTCAGACGCACCTGACCACGCAAGCTGCCAAGATCAACGCAGTAGTTGTGATTCTGTGCCGTAATCTCCACCAAGCCCGTCTCCAGATCAATCACCGGATGATTCCCGCCGTGATGACCGAATTTCAACTTGTATGTCTGACCGCCCATCGCAAGACCCAGAATTTGGTGACCGAGGCAGACACCAAACAGCGGCTTCTTGCCGAGCAGCTTCCTCGCGTTCTCGACTGCATAAGTCACTGTTGCCGGATCCCCTGGGCCGTTACTCAACAACACACCATCGCAGTCCATCTCCAGCACTTCCTCAGCCAGCGTGTTAGCAGAAACCACTGTCACCGCAAAACCGTCCGCCACCAGATGACGCAGGAGGCTGTATTTAACTCCTAAGTCATAAACCACCACTTTAAGTAATTCTTTGTTCTTCCCCGTCGGCTTGCACCACGGCTGGCAATCCTGCTGCCACTGATACGGCCTGGCAGTAGATACTTTCTCCACCAAGTCAACAGCGGCCACTGCCGGGTGTGCCCGTACCTTCTCCAGCAGGCTCGGGACATGGAAGTCGACAGTGGAGATAATCCCCATCTGGGACCCGTAATCCCGCAAATGCAGCGTCAGCGCCCGGGTATCTATCCGCTCAATGCCGACAGTGCCCTGCTGCTTTAGGTAGTCGCCCAGCGACCTGCACGCCACACCGCCTGTACCAGCCCGCCAATTACTCGGAAAATCAAGGCACTCCTTAACCACAAACCCTTCTGCTTTGACCGAGCCGGCAGACTCCACGTCCTCGCCGTTAACTCCGTAATTGCCGATTTGCGTGTAAGTCATCGACACAATCTGTCCCTTGTAAGAAGGGTCCGTTAGAATCTCCTGGTAACCGATCATCGAGGTGTTAAAAACCACCTCTCCGATAGTTTCCCCTGACGCGCCAAAGTTTGTCCCCTCAAAAACCGTTCCATCAGCCAAAACCAGCAACGCCT
Source organism: Dethiobacter sp. (assembly GCA_018333395.1). The sequence goes on along the minus strand of JAGXSQ010000142.1, from coordinate 6,715 downwards.
TATTCATTTTTTCCTCCCTCTCTAGCAAGAATTAACAGACAACAAAAAAGCTAACCAAGCGGTTTATCTTTCCGCTTTGCTAGCCCGATAAAACAATTATTTTCATTAACCAAAGCCTCCTTTTTAGCCTCACGGGACTAAGTTAAAGGTGCTCATTTCCGAGAATTCTATCATACTCCCTCCGGTCTGTCAACAAAAAATTCCTCGCCTATCTTCCTGTATTTCCAGCTACGCACAAGGATTCCCTTCACAGTTTAATCTAAATGTTGCTTCACAACAAACAGTTCTACCAACTCGCTGCTGCGATTGCCTAGCTCAGCTAGAGTCCCTTTGGGCATATAGAGCACTCGCCCGGCTCCGTAGTGTTTCGGTTCCCGGTCTTCTATGGCCACACTCAAGACGCCCCTCACGATAAGAGCGTAAACATCAGCATCGGCTTGATGCTTCGGAAACACCTTGCCCACGGGAATGACCACATGATTCATGAGCAGATCGCCTGTTTTAAAGACATTTTCAAAAATCTCGCTGTCAGTTTGTGTAAATAGATAAACCTTTTCCAACAGAACTCTCCTTTGCTTCTCTTTTTATCGCTGAAATAACTCCTGAACCAAAGCCAGGCCTGCCCTAGCTTAACTTAACGGAAGGCTAAGCTTTGGCTTATCAGTCGCTTAACTCCAGCACTTTCCAGACCAGCTTTTCGATACCCAAGGCCACATCTGCAATGCCCGGCCCAAGCATATAAGCCGGCGTAGAAACCACTTTGTTTTTCTCATCGACAGCAATCTCGTCCACTTTACGACTGACGTGTTCCCCGCCCATCGCCTCCATAGCCGCAGATGTCCCTGGGTCAGCACCGATGGTCAGTAAAGGACGATACTCTCCCAGCACTTTAGCGGCAATAACCGGAGCAATACAGAGGAACCCCTGAGGTTTTCCCGCAGCATGCATTTCCTTAATCAGCCGCTCTGTCTCCTGCTCCACAGTACAATCCTGCCCTTGGAAAGCAAAATCAGACAAGTTTTTGGCAGCGCCATAGCCACCGGGAAAAATTAAGACATCAAGGTCTTCTGCACTGATTTTTTTCATGTCCTGAATGTTGCCTCTGGCGATACGCGCTCCTTCCACCAACATGTCTCTTGCTTCCTCTGTGGCTTCCTGCCCGCTAAGATGGTTGACTACGTGGTGCTGTGGTCTGTCTGGGGCAAGACAGATAATCTCCGCTCCGGCCCTACCCAGGAATAGCAATGTGAGCACCGCCTCATGAATCTCAGCTCCATCGTAGACCCCACACCCTGCCAATACCACTCCGGCCCGTTTACCCCGGTACTTTGTCAACTTTACTCCCTCCCCGAATCAAAAATAGGCCTCCCCGTCCCGCGCAGATCATACCTAAAAGCTGCCTAGGATGCGATGTCCTGCCCGCCAACCATACCTTCTCTTAAGACATGGCAAGATATAAGCTGCGCATCATAAACAGTTTGCTTTAATAGCAAGCATTCAGTATACTTTAGTAAGTGAAGTCGCTATCAGAACAGCAACATAAGCAGCATTGAACTGACCCCCCATCAAGAAGGAGGTGAAGGACATGGGCATCGGCAAGACACGCGGCATCCTCTATGCCTTGGCACGCCTGCTCGGTGACGCGCAGGCCGTCAAGACCGGCAAGGTGGGCAAGCGTATCGCCCGACGCATTGCAGGGAAGGCTACCGGCCGCCTGCTACGGAAACTGTTCAAGTAGGAACACTTTAAAAGTCAAAAAGGTCTCCTAATGCCGACCTGCGCTTACGTTTGCCACGTTCAAGATTATCCTGGTCAACGCCAAACTCTTCCGGACGGCGGCTTCTCTCGGTCGGCCCCTGGGGCACTGAAAATTCGATAATCTTGTCTAGCTCACCGCGATCAAGCCAAACTCCCCGACACTTAGGACAGTAGTCTATTTCCACCCTTTGGCGCTCCGCCATCTTCAGCTCAACGTTACTACATACTGGACACATCATAATTCTTTCACTCCCTTACACTAATTTTGGCCCTACATTACCCACGAACGAGAGATATCAAAGAGAGGAGATGAGTTTCCGGTCCAGCTCACGGCACACAGCGTCGATATCCTGAAGAACTTGGTCCGCAAGAAAAATCCTCATCCGCCGTTCACCAAGCTCCTCCAGGTCTAGGATATCCAGCAAAAGAGAGCGCCGTTCCGCTTCGACGAGCAGCATCACGCCATCAGAACGTACGTCGTAAATGACATCAATCTCTTTTATGTGACGAGCTCGACCGCCAACCGGAACATATTCAAATTCCTGCCAGCGGCCGTTAAACCGGCCGGAATCCCTGACGTTTTCCCGGAAACCAAGCTCGCGGAAGGCGTTCATTACCATTTGTACACGGCGCTCCGGCAGGACAGTGATCCGGTCCACGTCGCTCGGATCTATAATAGCGTCGCTATCTAAGGTAGTTGTAAGCGATAGGCGTGTGAACGCAGAGGAAACAGGGCTCTTAAAAGGTATGTGGTAACGGATGGGCATCTCGAACGGGCGGCCTCCAGAAGTGATCTCAAAAGCTTCTGCCACTGTCTGCCGGTCAATTTCGCTTGTGATAGAGCGTTCTTCCAGCCGCGACTGAGCTACCAGACGAAACACTATGCCGCCCACCCGCTGGTTCAGCGTCCCCGGCACCACCCGTACTACGCCCCCCAGAACTTCGCCAGCGCGAACGCTGGCCTCCCCCAAAACAAAATCAATAGTGGCTCCTCCTACACCCAGCGAAGACAAAAGTTTTTTCAACATGCCAAACCAACTCTCCTTTCGGTATTTTTTGGCCTTCTAAGGCCTTTTAGTCAGCTATCCGTATTCTTCTTACTTGCCAACTAGGCTCCTCCCTCCACCGGCTCACAGTCTGAGCTTCCGGGCAGAAAAGGCTTTGCGCCTCAGCCTGTCTTACGCAATGTTTCCCATTTGCCGCAGCGTCCGCCCCAGCGGGCCAGCACTTCACCTTCCACAGTGATGTTGACTATCTCACACACGTTCGGACAACCCTGACATTCGAAACTAGTAGCCTGGTATTCCAGCCTAGCAACATCAAAACCGCGGAAAGCAGTCTGCTTTTTCTCCTGTACGGCAGCTTTGGCCAACAGAGCAGCACCGATGGCCCCCATGACACTAAAATAGTCGGGGACAATCACTTTCAGGCCAAGCGCCTTTTCAAAAGCCGCCCGGATACCAGCGTTAGCGGCTACCCCTCCCTGGAAAACGACCGGCGGAAGAATCTCTTTGCCCTTGCCGACATTGTTCAGATAATTGCGCACCAGTGCATCACAAAGGCCGGCGATAATATCTGGAAACTGGTGTCCCATCTGTTGTTTGTGGATCATATCCGATTCGGCAAAAACAGAGCAACGCCCGGCAATACGCACCGAAGATTTGCTCTGCAGTGCCAGCGCCCCGAACTCCTCAATGGGAATATGTAACCGCGCCGCCTGATGGTCAAGAAAAGAGCCTGTCCCGGCGGCACAGACGGTATTCATAGCAAAGTCAGTGACGATCCCTTCTCGCAGCAGAATAATCTTGGAGTCCTGCCCGCCGATCTCCAGCACCGTCTGTACGTCAGGCACCAGCCTAGAGGCAGCCACAGCGTGAGCCGTAATCTCGTTCTTGATCGTGTCAGCGCCCACGATGACGCCGCTCAAAGTCCGCGCGCTGCCCGTCGTACCGACACCGCAAATCTCCACTACTTTCCCTTTTAGCGCCTCATCCACCTGCCGCATTCCTTCTTGGACGGCCAGGATAGGTTGTCCGCGGGTACGTAAGTACAGAGCAACCAACACTCTGCTATCTCCGTCAATAACAACCAAGTTGGTGCTGACCGATCCCACGTCAATTCCCAGGTAACCCAGCATTAATCTCCCTCCCGCAGCGTGCCGGCAGACCCACCCTAATTGCAGCACCCTATCCTTATCTTGTGTTCGACGACCACCTAATTATTCCTGCTAAAGACAACAGCCCCCCCGACTTAGGGAGCTGCCTGGCGTTTAACCTTTCTTTACTCCTACCGTGCGGTCGGTCTTTGTCCCTCCAATTCACTGTTCCCGGGCTGAAAGCTCCCAGGCAGCGGCAGAAAACAGGATACACCCAAGACTATCTTTCCTCGCAGGAAAGGTGCAGCAACGGGGTGCACGACAATTTTATGAGTAAATAAATGGGAATTCCTCGATTTAGAATCTTTTTTGGGTGGTTTTAGCGCGATAGCGAGTCCAGAACTCGTCAAATCTGCCGCTTAGCAGGCTGGAACGCAGTGCAATGATCGCGTTAGCGCCATTTAAGCTCCAGAACATGCCTGAACGTTTGAGGCGTTGGCCGATGACCACCCGGCAACCGGCCTCGACCACGCCCGAGCCAACGCAAAGACCAAGTGAGCGGAAATAATCATATCGCATTCGGTAACGGTTGCTGGTGAAGTAATCAAATACCCTGGCTGCTTGTTTCCCCACCTCTCCGATTCTGGACGTGTGACAACTAATGGCGCTCAACAAAGCGTCCAGGTTACCTGATTCCAAGTCGAAGCAGCGCTCATCGGCCCATTTTCTGGACAATTCAGATTTGGAACCGAAGATGGCACCCGCGAGCTGGCTCAAGTGTTCTTTGGCATGGTAAAGATCAACAATTTGGAGGGCGTTCGGGGCGATCATTGCAGCGAGGTTCCAGATCCATGGGGCGCCATCGCCTATAAATACCTGACGTTGGGCGTGAAAGTAGCCACGTCTGGTCAATTCCCGTTCCACCCGGTAAGCAAATGGAGGGGTGTCTTTGCATGTATCGCTCCAGGCACAACTCTCTATGGCCGCGGAATAACTTACGGAGCCCGGGTCTCTTGTTGGGTTTCCTTTAGCATCGCGGGAGTCAGCCGTCCAAACGACACACTGTTTCACTTCCCTGGTTTTGGCTGTGCCGTCAGACTGCTTGCCGGCGCGGTCAATCAATTCATCTTTGCGCATGGGAATACCGGTTCCGTCAACCCCAGCGTACATGGTGTCGCTGAGGTTGGGCTTTTCTTCGACATAGACAACTTCGTCGGTAGCGATAGCGGAGCCAATTTTTTTAGCGGTGCGCTCCACGCATTTTTCTGAAACGATTATAGCAGACAATGCGGACAACAATTTGGAGCCCTCCAGGAATGAGCCCGCAGATGCTACCAAGCTAACCATCCGGGTAACCCCCGGCGATAAGGATGAGTCATCGAAACCTAAAGTGTAATCCTTAGGGCAAAAGCCGTGAGCACAGCTTGGGCAATAATAGTAGGCCCGCTTAAGGGTAATATCACCCAGCACAGTGGTAAAGGTTTTTGCATTATGGCTAACATAGCGAGCCTCTTGGCCACAAAAAATGCAGGTGGTCACAGCACCTTTATAGTCGGAAGTGTCTTTAATTAGCATCTTCTCTAAAAACTTGGCCGCAACATGCAAGACCTTTTTTTTGATCAAGCTCTCCATGGCCTCGAAATCAAGATTATCTAAGATTTCTTGACCGAGAAGAGCGTTTAACTCGGTTGTGACTTCCGTTTCGAGCCTGTTTTTGAGGCCCCCTTTTTGGCCGTTGCTTCTGCGTCGGCCTTCAAGGTTTCCAGTTTGGCATCGCATAATTTGTCGCTAATCTCAATTAATTCTCTGCTTAATTCACGAAATCGTTTAAATTCGGAGATCTGTTGTTTTGTGGCTTCTACCGCTGCAGATGAAGAAATGATTTTTGTTATAGTCTTTCCATGCAGTTCCCTTGTTAAAGACCAACTCGGCCCATGACCATGCGAAGTCTCGCTTGAACAGTGACAATTAGGCTTGCCGCACTTGCGAAAGCGGGGAGTAAGAGAACCGGGACGCATGTCATTAATATTAGCTATCTCGGACTTAAGCTCATCTCGCCGCTGGGTCAATTTTTCAGCATCCGGTTGACCGTTCATGCCTTCTCTCCTCTCTGACAACGGTATCCGCTGTCAGAAATATATCATAAACCGCCCCCGGCTGTCAATTGTTTCTCTAAATCAAAAATTTGTCGTGCACCCGCAGCAACGTTGCTGCTTGCAAACCGCCGCCATTCTGCTATAACCTGACTTTTACAGTTCAAAAAAGGTTAGAAGCCCATAGTCGTTGAAGCTATGGGCTTTTTTGCGTTTAGGATCGTATTTAATTTTGTTATGCTACAGAGATATCTTCTTCAGGAATTTGTTGAACACCTCCTGCCTTGGGTAAATATTGTAGAAATCCGTGCCGAACATATTCTGTAGTTCCTTGTAGTCTAACGCAATCTCGTCTTGATCCGAAAATGCCAGCGTTTCCACTATCTCGCCCTTTTTGTTTCGCACCTTTTGGAATGCGATCGCACCGCCGACATCATCGAGGTGAATGACGCCGCCCTTCAAAACTTGACATGTCGCGGCATTCAGCGCTCTTGCGATTCGCTCGGCTGACAGCGCGTTTTCTCCCATTCGATGCTGAATGATTCGGACGATGAGGAGCGCAACAAAGCAGATCAGAAAATGCGCACGGATATGCTCATTCTTGTTGACAAACACGGGTCTGGCATAAAGGTCTGATTTCATCATCCTAAACGACTGCTCTATCCGCCAAAGACCGCCGTACACTTGGCGCATTTTCCGTTCATCATAGTCAAGTTCGCTCGTGATGATGCAGAAATAGCCGTCATACATCGCGTCTTTCTCCGCCTTT
>JAGXSQ010000141.1 GCA_018333395.1 Dethiobacter sp. | reverse complement strand
CCCGGGAGATCGGCGGGCCACGTCAACTCTCCCCTATTCGGTCTTGCTCCGGGTGGGGTTTACCTAGCCAGCCAGTCACCTGGCTGCTGGTGCGCTCTTACCGCACCGTTGCACCCTTACCTCTCCTGGAGGCGGTTTCTTTCTGTGGCACTTTCCTTAAGGTTACCCTCACTGGGCGTTACCCAGCACCCTGCCCTGTGGAGCTCGGACTTTCCTCGAGAGTCTTATTAGACCCCCGCGACTGCCCGGTCTGCTGCGTATTATATTATCTCGTACCCTATGTTACCACAACCGATAGAAAAAATCAAAGTAAACAATTGCCAAGACTTTTTCAGTGGGCTTGCAAACACAGGGCTTTCAAGCTTTTTAGTATTTATTAACTGGTTAAAGATAGGGTTGCCCTTGCATACAAGGCTGTCTGGTTGTATAATAATGATAAGACAGAGAGACGGGGTGGCAAGCGAGAAAGTGCCAACCTCGAACAGGCGGGTGTAGCTCAATGGTAGAGTCCTGGCCTTCCAAGCCAGCTACGTGGGTTCGATTCCCATCACCCGCTCCATTAAACTGCAGACAATCACCGTTCAGGTGGTTCGTTTGTTGTTAGCTAGGCTTAAAGCCGAGGGCGTAAAAAATTGCTTATGACGGGAATATGTCTTTGTTATACTGGAAGTGAAAACGTGAACAAGGTTCTATTCTCGCTGTCATTTTGTCAGTCAAAGGTGCCAGGGATTATTATCTGGCAAGGGAGCTTCTCATGAAGAGAATATCAAGCTGGTCTTTTGCTGCCCGCTTTGCCTGTATTTATGCGGCTTATGTAGGGATGTGCAAATTATTTGTCCGTCACAATGGGCGCAGTGCCTTTGTCAGACTTGCTGCAACCCTTGAACCTAGGTGCGGTTGCATTTACTTTGTCAATTAGCTACAATATCACCGTCCGTTCACACGACAATTTAGTAGCCCTTGATTTTGCCGACGGTTTGGTTTATAATTGGGGTTGCATGCGCCTGTAGCTCAGGGGATAGAGCAACGGACTTCTAATCCGTGGGTCGCAGGTTCAAATCCTGCCAGGCGTGCCACTTAATAACTTTGGAAGTCAGAGGTCGGGGGTCAGCGAGTCAGACACGGAGATCTGACAGTTGCCTCTAACAGCTGCGGCGCGGTGGGTGTAGCTCAGGTGGTTAGAGCACCAGATTGTGGCTCTGGGGGCCGTGGGTTCAAGTCCCATCATCCACCCCAAATTTTGCTTTTTGCGGGCGTGGCGGAACTGGCAGACGCGCCAGACTTAGGATCTGGTGGGTAATTTCCCTTGGGGGTTCAAATCCCTTCGCCCGCACCAGGATATTTCGCGGAGATAGCTCAGTGGCAGAGCATCGCCTTGCCGAGGCGAGGGCTGCGGGCTCGAATCCCGTCCTCCGCTCTAGAGCGTGAACGCCTGCGGGGCGTTTTTTCTTGCGTAGGAAATTATATTGGGCTTTCCTATGCAAGAGGGGGAACGTAGGGGGGGATTTCTCCCTGCTCTTGAGGGGTGCTCAGGGGCGTAGCTCCGCCGAAGGGGCGGCAGCCCCTAGCGAACGAGGAAAATGCCTTTTCGGACAAAGCGCGAAGCGTTTTTCTTATCTTTCATTTTCGGACAGATAATGGTAAACTACTTGGCAGGTTGTTATGTTTATGATATAACCAAGAATGCGGAGCCTGAGGGCGAAAACCATGTGAAAAGGAGTATGGCTAATGGTAAAGTGGGAAAAAATAGACGAGACTAGGGTAGCCATGGAAGTAGAAGTTGATGAGGATACGCTGGGGCAGGCGCTGGACCAGGCCTACAAAAAAGTGGTACAGCAAGTTAACCTGCCCGGTTTTCGCAAGGGAAAGGTGCCGCGACCGATTCTGGAGAGTCGGTTTGGGACGGGAATTCTTTATGAAGAAGCGCTGGAACGGCTGGTGCCTGATGCTTACGACCAAGCGGTGGAAACAGCGGGCCTCAAACCTCTGGATAAACCAGAAATCGACGTGGTACAGTTGGAGAAGGGCAAGCCGTTTATTTTTAAAGCCACGGTGGAAGTTATGCCGGAGGTAGCTTTGGGGCAGTACTGTGGCGTTGAGGTGACCGAGACGATCCGGGAGATAAGCGAGGATGATGTGGCGGCGAAACTTGAGCAGCTGCGTCGGCAGCACGTCAAGCTAAGGGAGCTGGAAGAAGGAACTCTGGAGGAAGGTGACTTGGCCGTAATTGATTTTACCGGCTACAGGGATGGTGTGCCCTTTGATGGCGGCCAAGGTGAGGGGTACTCGCTGGAGATTGGTTCTGGGACTTTCATTCCTGGCTTTGAGGAGCAGCTTGTGGGCGCGAGCGCCGGTGAGGAGCGGGAGGTTCGTGTTTCATTTCCGGTAGATTACCATGCGGAGCACTTGGCAGGGCAAGGGGTTCTTTTTAAGGTGCTGGTGCGGGAAATTAAGCGTAAGGAAATCCCTTTGCTGGACGACAGTTTTGCGGCGGAAGTTTCGGAGTTTGCCACGTTGGCAGAATTAAAAGAGGAAACCAGGAATAAACTGAAGACAGTTGCAGAAAAAACAGCTCGCAGAGAACTGGATGAGCAGGTGGTGGGGGCGGTGGTGGCAAACGCGTCCGTTTCGCTGCCGGCGGTGCTGGTGGAGCGAGAAATTGAGCGCCTGATGCGCGAGATGGAGCAAATTCTACGCATGCAGGGGCTTTCTTTCGAGAAGTATCTGTCGCTCTCCGGTAAATCTCTGCAAGAACTGCGGGAGGAAAGAAGGGAAGAAGCCGGGAAGCGTGTGAAGGCCAACCTGGTGCTTGAGGCTGTGGCGAAAAAAGAAGGAATTGAGGCGACCGATGAAGAAGTAGATGGGCGGATTGCCGAAATGGCTGCCAATTACAAGCAGGATTTCGCCAAGGTCAAAGAGTACTTCCTCGGGCAGGGGCAGATGGAAGCCCTCCTCCAGGAAATGAAGTTCAGCAAGACTATTGACTTTTTGCGGGCACAGGCCCGGGTATCGGCTGTAACTGCCGATGCTGCGTCCAAGTCAGTATAGCAGGAGGCTTAAGTTATGAACCTTGTGCCGATGGTTGTGGAGCAGACGAACCGTGGAGAGCGTGCCTACGATATTTACTCGCGGCTGTTGAAGGATCGGATTGTTTTTATCGGTACTCCGATTGATGACATGGTGGCTAACTTGGTGATTGCACAGTTACTTTTTCTGGAATCGGAGGACCCGGAGAAGGACATTAACCTGTACGTTAACTCTCCAGGAGGGTCGGTTTACTCGGGGCTGGCGATTTATGACACGATGCAATACATCAAGCCGGATGTTTCCACAATTTGTGTCGGGCTGGCCGCCAGTATGGGCGCAGTGCTGTTGGCGTCAGGAGCGGCGGGGAAAAGGTTTTCTCTGCCCAACTCCAGGATGATGGTGCACCAGCCGCTCGGTGGAGCGCACGGCCAAGCCGTGGATATTGAGATTCATGCCCGCGAGATTCTCGGTATGCGTGAGCGGCTGAATGGGATTCTGTCTAAGCATACCGGTCGGCCGGTGGAAAAGATTTCCCAGGATACCGATCGGGATTTCTTTATGTCGGCCGAACAGGCCAAGAACTATGGGCTGATCGACAGCGTGCTGGAAAAACGCTAGTAGCCAGCGAGGTGAAATAATGTTTAAGTTTAGCGACGAGAAGGGCCAGTTGAAGTGTTCCTTCTGCGGCAAGACCCAGGAGCAGGTGCGTAAGCTGGTGGCCGGCCCCGGCGTTTACATCTGCGATGAGTGCATTGAATTGTGTAATGAAATTATGGAAGAAGAACTGTCTGAAGAGATGGAGTTCGACATGGTGGAACTGCCCAGGCCTACCGAAATCAAAGAGATTTTGGATCAGTACGTTATCGGGCAGGATGAAGCGAAGAAATCCTTGGCAGTAGCTGTTTACAACCACTACAAGCGGATTAACTCTGAACAAAAGCCAGAGGATGTGGAGATTCAAAAAAGCAACATCCTGCTGGTAGGGCCTACCGGTGTAGGAAAGACACTCTTGGCTCAGACTTTAGCCAGAATTCTGAACGTGCCCTTTGCTATTGCCGATGCCACGTCACTGACAGAGGCCGGCTATGTGGGCGAGGACGTGGAAAATATCCTGCTTAAGCTGATCCAGGCCGCTGATTACGACTTGGAAAAAGCGGAAAAGGGTATTGTCTATATTGACGAGATTGATAAGATTGCCCGCAAAACCGACAATCCTTCCATCACCCGCGACGTTTCCGGCGAGGGGGTCCAGCAGGCGCTGCTGAAAATCCTGGAAGGTACGGTGGCCAGCGTGCCGCCGCAAGGCGGACGCAAACACCCGCACCAGGAGTTTATGCAGATTGATACTACTGATATCCTATTTGTTTGTGGCGGCGCCTTTGATGGGCTGGAAAAAATCATTCAGAGTCGCATTGGCAAAAAAGGTATCGGCTTTGGTGCGGAAGTGGTCGGCAGGCGTGACCTGAACATTGGGCAAATCCTGCGGCATGTGCTGCCACAGGATCTGATCAAGTTCGGCCTGATTCCTGAATTTGTCGGCCGTGTTCCAGTCGTGGCTACGCTGGATGCGCTTGACAAAGAAGCGCTGATCCGGATTCTTACTGAGCCGCGCAATGCTCTCGTGCGGCAATATCAGCGGTTGTTTGAGATGGACGGCGTTTCCCTGGAATTTAAAGAGGGGACCTTGGAGATTATTGCTGAGGAAGCAATCCGGCGTAACACCGGAGCCAGGGGTTTGCGGTCCATACTGGAAGGGATTTTGCTTGATGTGATGTATGAGCTTCCGGCCCGGAATGACATTGGGAAATGTATCATTACGCGTGAGGTCATCTCAAAGCGGGAGAAACCGATACTCGTTACTGCCGACAAGCGCCGGAAGAAAAAAGAAGAAACAGCTTAAAGATTAGCGAGCACAAACCGCCGGGGACGGCGGTTTTTTTCTTGGGCGGCGGTTATACTACAAAACAGAATGCTGCACGGGGGTGAAGAACGCATGTCTGAGCTGGCGCCGTTGGTCGGGGTGATCCAGATTTTCTTTGCTATCGTTATCGGCTTATATTTCTGGAGTCTGCTGTGTACCCAGCGGTCTAGCAAGACTGCCGTTGACAGGGAGTCGCGCAAAGAAATGGAGCAACTGAGCCGGATGAGGGAAATTTCTTTGACGGAGCCGCTGTCGGAGAAAACGCGGCCGGCTACGTTTGGTGAAATCATCGGGCAAGAGGAGGGGTTGAAGGCGTTGCGTGCAGCACTGTGTGGCCCTAATCCACAGCATGTGCTGCTATTTGGACCGCCGGGGGTCGGCAAGACGGCGGCGGCTCGCTTGGTGCTGGAGGAGGCCAAAAGCAACGAGATATCTCCCTTTGGTAAGAACGCCAGATTTATAGAACTTGATGCTACCACAGCACGCTTTGATGAACGGGGGATTGCCGACCCGCTGATAGGTTCGGTCCATGACCCTATTTACCAGGGCGCGGGGCCTATGGGGATGGCGGGAATTCCCCAGCCCAAACCGGGTGCTGTTACCAAGGCACACGGAGGACTATTGTTTATTGATGAGATTGGTGAACTGCATTCTACGCAAATAAATAAGCTGCTCAAGGTTCTGGAGGATCGCAAAGTTTTTCTGGAGAGTGCCTATTACAGCCAGGAGGACCGTAACATCCCCCAGCATATTCACGATATCTTTCAACGCGGGCTGCCTGCCGATTTCCGGCTGATTGGTGCGACCACCAGGATGCCGGATGACATTCCGCCGGCGATCCGTTCCCGTTGCCTGGAGGTATTTTTTCGCGGGTTGCTCCCTGAGGAAATCGGCCAGATTGCGGCCAATGCCGCCAGGCGCATTGGATTCACCGTCGACGGGCAGGCGTTGGAAGTAATTAAGAAATATACTATCAACGGACGCGAAGCGGTCAACATAGTGCAAATTGCGTCCGGCATTGCGCTTTGTGAACAGAGCAGGCGGCGGCTGACGGCAACGGATATGGAGTGGGTTGTCAATGCCAGCCGGATGTCACCGCGTCCGGAAAAGAAAATACCGTCCCTTTCCCAAATTGGTTATGTTAACGGTCTGGCGGTGTATGGTCCAAGTATGGGCGTACTTCTGGAAATAGAGGTTGCTGCTCATGGCGCTGCTCCGGGGCAGGGCCGTTTATTGGTCACCGGCGCGGTGGATGAGGAGGAAATGGGCGGGCCGCACCGGCTCATCCGGCGCAAAAGCATGGCGCGCGGCTCGGTAGAGAACGTGTTGACAGTGCTCCAGGGTTATCTGGAGGGCAATCCGCGGGACTTTGATATTCATGTCAATTTTCCCGGCGGTGCGCCGGTTGATGGTCCGTCAGCCGGTATAGCCGTGGCCACAGCTATTTATTCGGCGCTAAACGCCATACCGGTGCTTAACACGGTGGCGATGACCGGAGAGATTTCTGTGCGTGGCTTTGTCCGGCCTGTGGGAGGTGTCGCCTGCAAAGTGGAAGCGGCACGGCAGGCCGGGGTCAGAAAAATCATCATTCCCAAGGAGAACTGGCAGCAGAATTTTGGCCAACTGTCTGATATCGAAGTGATTCCGGTGGAAACGCTACGGGAGGTTCTGGGGGTGGCGCTTGTCACGGGCGGGAAAGGTAAGCCGCCTTATCTGGCCGAGGCGCCGGCTGTTTCTTCTCCTCAGGAGAGCCTCGTACCGTCGACGGCGTTCTCCTTCATCTGTGATCAGGAGAGCAAAAATAGATTGCTGTGATATAAAGGAAAACTTATGCCTTTCGCGAATCAATAACAGTTGTATGATAACTAATGTCTGACGAGGGGAGGGAAACCCATGAGTGAAAGGCAAAGAATATTGCCTCTGTTGCCTTTGCGCGGGATTCTTGTCTTTCCTAATATGGTACTTCATCTTGACGTTGGTCGGGAGAGGTCCATCAATGCTTTGGAGCAGGCGATGGTTGAAGACAGCCAGGTGCTGTTGGTGGCCCAAAAAGAGGCGCGGGTCGATGAGCCCAAGCCGGAGGATATCTATGGCATAGGTACCATTGCGCAAATCAAACAGATGCTCAAGCTCCCGGGCGGAACGATACGGGTTTTGGTGGAGGGTTTGTCCCGGGCGACGATCCGGGATTTTAAAGCGACGGAACCTTTTTTCCAGGTACAGGTAGATGAGATTGAGGAAGACAACATGCGTAGCGTGGAAATCGAAGCGCTGATGCGCAGCAATATTTTTCATTTTGAACAGTATATCAAGCTGAGCAAAAAAATTCCTCCCGAGACGCTGGTTACTATTTCCGCCATTGATGAACCGGGCCGCTTGGCCGATATTATCTCTTCGCATTTGTCGCTGAAAATCCAGCAGAAGCAGGAAATCCTCGAGTCCCTTTCGCCGCGCAAGCGCCTGGAAAAATTAGGCGAGATCATCAGCCACGAGATGGAAGTTCTGGAGATGGAGCGCAAAATTAACCTGCGCGTCCGTAAGCAGATGGAGCGGACGCAGAAAGAATACTACCTGCGTGAGCAGATGAAAGCGATCCAGAAAGAGCTGGGCGAAAAAGACGAAAGAATGGCTGAAGCTGAGGAGTACAGGGAAAAAATTGACGGCGCTGGCCTACCTGACGAGGTGCGGGAAAAGTCGCTGAAGGAAGTTGAGCGCCTGGAAAAAATGCCTCCGGCCGCAGCGGAAGCTGTAGTTATTCGCAACTATCTGGACTGGATCCTGGCGTTGCCCTGGTCCAAGCAGACGGAAGACCGTCTTGACTTGGTCGCCGCGGAAAAAATCCTGGACGAAGACCATTACGGCTTGCAGAAAGTCAAGGAGCGGATTGTGGAATATCTGGCTGTCCGACAGCTGGCAAAAAAGTTGAAAGGTCCCATCCTTTGCCTGGTAGGACCGCCTGGTGTCGGCAAAACTTCCCTGGCTAAGTCTGTTGCCCGGGCGTTGGAGCGAAATTTTGTCCGTGTTTCCTTGGGCGGTGTGCGAGATGAAGCGGAAATACGCGGACATCGCCGTACGTATGTGGGCGCGCTACCGGGCCGGATTATCCAAGGTATGCGACAGGCAAAATCGCAGAATCCCGTCTTCCTGCTGGATGAGATTGACAAGATGTCCACTGACTTCCGGGGTGACCCTTCCGCAGCGTTGCTGGAGGTGCTCGACCCCGAGCAAAACAATACTTTCTCTGACCACTACCTGGAGATGCCCTTTGACCTTTCTCCTGTCATGTTTATTACAACGGCTAACGTCCTCTATAATATCCCGCAGCCGCTGTTAGACAGAATGGAGACTATTTACCTCCCGGGCTATACAGAGGAGGAAAAACAAAAGATAGCGGAACGCTATCTTTTCCCCAAACAGCTAAAAGAACATGGGCTGGATAAGGAGCAGCTCTCTGTTTCGGAGAAGACGCTACGCAAAATTATCCGCCACTTTACGCGGGAAGCAGGCGTGCGCAATCTGGAAAGGCAGCTTGCGGCCATCTGCCGCAAGGTGGCTAAAGAAGTAGTGAGGGACAAGAAAAAACGTGCCGTGATTCAGGCCCAGAACCTGGAAAAATATTTAGGGGTACCGCGTTACCGCTTCGGTGTGGCAGAGAAGGACGATGAGGTAGGCGTGGCTACCGGTCTGGCTTGGACCGAAGCCGGCGGCGATACGCTGGGCATTGAAGTTACCCTGATGAAGGGGAAGGGCCAGTTGCTTTTGACTGGGAAGCTGGGCGAGGTGATGCGTGAATCAGCCCAGGCGGCACTCTCGTATATTCGCTCACGTGTCAGGGAGCTGGATATCAACGAGAGTTTTCATGAAGCTTATGACATCCATATCCATATTCCGGAGGGTGCCATTCCCAAAGATGGACCATCTGCGGGGATTACTATGGCTACTGCTCTGATTTCGGCGCTGACCCAGCGTCAGGTTAGACATGCGGTGGCTATGACCGGGGAGATTACGCTGCGTGGCCGGGTGCTGCCCGTTGGCGGCGTCAAGGAAAAAGTGCTAGCCGCCCACCGGGCGGGGATTAAGACTATCTTGCTGCCAGCGGAAAACAAAAAAGATCTCACGGAAATCCCCGAAAACGTGCGGCGTAAGCTGGAACTTGTCTTTGTGGAGCATATGGATCAAGTTCTGCAATATGCGTTGGCTGAAAAACCGTGAAAATCACTGTCGCTGAATGGGCGGCCAGTGCAGCTGCTCCCAGCCAGTTTCCCACCACGGGTCTAGCAGAAATTGCTTTTGTCGGTCGGTCGAATGTGGGCAAGTCATCTCTGCTTAACTGTCTCGTTAACCGCAAAAGCCTAGCCAGGGTCGCCAACAGCCCCGGGAAGACGCGGCTCGTTAACTTTTTCTTGATAAACAATGTTTTCTACATGGTAGACCTTCCCGGATACGGCTATGCTCGTGTCTCGCAGGAAACGAAGAGAAAATGGGCTCGTCTTGTGGAACAATATCTGCATGGGCGAGAGGCTTTGCGCTTGGTAGTCCTGCTGCTGGATATCCGCCACCGGCCTACCTCTGACGACCGGTCCATGTACGAATGGCTTGTCTATTTCCAATTTCCCACAGTCATTGTGGCTACTAAGGCAGACAAAATCGCCCGCGGCAAGTGGCCGGTGCACCTGCGGCAAATCCGAGAAGAACTGGGTCTTGGCTCTCAGGGAGCGGTCATACCTTTCTCAACGCAGGCGGCGTGGGGCAAAGAAGAGCTGTGGAAGGTTATCACGCAGTACCTATAGGGGCAGGGTTAGGAGACACTCTGCCTTGTTTGCTTTCTTGACATCGTTTCGCCCTTTGGGTATTATTTTGAAGAAACAGCGTTTGTTCCGCTTTTTAAGGAGGCTTATTAATGACTGAACGCAACCTGGCGCCTGTTTACAATCCCGAGGCTGTGGAAGGCCGGATTTACGGGGAATGGCTGGCGCAGGGTTATTTTCGTGCGCCGGGCGACCCGACAAAGGAGACTTTTACCATTGCTATCCCGCCACCTAATGTGACGGGTTCGCTGCACATGGGACATGCCCTGGACAACACCATCCAGGATATTCTCATCCGCCGTCAGCGTATGCGCGGGGTGGATACCTTATGGCTGCCCGGTACCGACCATGCCGGCATCGCCACGCAGATTAAGGTGGAGGAGCACTTGGCGGAGGAAGGCGTCACGCGCCATGATTTGGGCCGAGAGAGGTTTCTGGAGCGCGTCTGGGAATGGAAAGAAGAGTACCACCGCCGCATCGTCCGGCAACTGCAAAAGCTGGGCGTCTCCTGCGACTGGTCGCGGGAGCGGTTTACCATGGATGAAGGGTGCTCGCGCGCTGTAAAAGAAGTTTTTGTTTCTCTCTACGAGCAGGGGCTGATCTATCGCGGCGACTACATTACCAACTGGTGTCCGCGCTGCCACACGGCGCTGTCGGACATTGAGGTAGAGCACGAAGAAGAGACGGGGAATCTTTACTTTATTGGCTATCCGGTAATTGACGGTGAGGACATGCTGGTCGTGGCGACGACCAGGCCGGAGACAATGCTGGGCGATACAGCCGTGGCGGTCAACCCGGGGGATGTCCGCTACCAGTCACTGATCGGCAGCCAGCTGCTCCTGCCTTTGCTGGAGCGCCCGCTGCCGGTTATTGCCGACGAGTATGTGGACCCGGAATTTGGGAGCGGGGCGGTAAAGATTACGCCGGCTCATGACCCTAACGATTTTTTGGTGGCCGCGCGTCATGGCCTGCCGGCAGTAACGGTGATTGGGGACGACGGCCGGATGACGGCGGCAGCCGGTCTTTATGCCGGGCTTGACCGCTACGAGGCGCGCCGCCGGATTCTTGAGGACTTGCAAGAAGCAGGCTTACTGTTGCCTACCAAGGAACATAAGCATGCTCTCGGCCATTGTCAGCGCTGCCGGACAGTGATTGAGCCGCTGCTTTCTAAGCAGTGGTTTGTGCGTATGAAACCGCTGGCAGAGCCAGCCATTGCCAAAGTAAAGAGCGGCGAAATCCGTTTTGTTCCCGAACGGTTTACCCGAGTCTATCTTAACTGGGTGGAAAACATCCGTGACTGGTGTATCTCCCGTCAGATCTGGTGGGGGCATCGTATTCCTGCTTGGTACTGCGCCTGCGGGAAAACGGTGGTGGCCCGCGAGGAGCCGACTGCTTGTCCGACCTGCAATGGTGCGCTAGTGCAGGATCCGGATGTGCTTGATACCTGGTTTTCTTCCGCGCTGTGGCCTTTTTCCACGCTGGGCTGGCCGGAGAGGACAGAGGATCTCGCCCATTATTACCCCACTAGCGTGCTGGTGACCGGCTATGATATCATCTACTTCTGGGTAGCCCGCATGATTTTCATGGGACTGGAATTTATGAAAGAAGTCCCCTTCCATACCGTCTATATTCATGGTCTGGTGCGCGACGCGCAGGGGCGCAAAATGAGCAAATCGCTGGGGAATGGCATTGATCCTCTAGAGGTCATTGACAAATACGGCACAGATACCCTGCGCTTCACGCTCGTTACCGGCCAGGCTCCGGGCAACGACCAGCGCTTTCGGCAGGAGAACGTAGAAAGCAGCCGTAACTTTGCCAATAAAATTTGGAACGCCTCCCGCTTTGTCCTGATGAACGTTGGCGACGCTGTTGTAGAGCCGCCGAATCTGTCCGGACCGCTCTCCGATGCGGACCGCTGGATTTTGCACCGCTACAACGAGACAGTGCGCCAGGTAAACCGGTTGATGGAGCAGTATGAACTTGGTGAGGCGGCGCGTCACATTTATGATTTCCTGTGGAGCGACTTTTGCGACTGGTATGTAGAGATGGCCAAGATTCCGCTGTACACGGCGGAACAAGAAGCTGAAAAACAGAGGGCACGTTCCATCCTAGTCTTTGTGCTGGATGGCACACTACGTCTCCTGCACCCGTTTATGCCTTTTATCACGGAGGAAATCTGGCGGAGGTTGCCGCTTGATCGTTCCGGAGCAACGATTATGCTGGCCCCTTGGCCGAAAGAGAGCGAGGAGCTCGTCTTTTCCGCGGCTCACGGACGTGTGAATCTGGTGATGGAGGTAACTAGGGCTATCCGCTACTTGCGCAGTGAAGTGCAGCTACCGCCGGCTGCCAAGGTGGAGGTCATCCTGCACGCGACGGAGGAGGCGGCGGTCTCCTTGGCCGAAGGGCTACCAGTGCTGCAGAAGCTCGCCCATGTCGGCGGCGTGCATTTGGTCCGCGAACTGCCGGACAAGCCTAGGCAGTCGCTGACAGCTGTGGCGGGGGAGGTAGAGATTTATCTGCCGCTTGCTGGTTTGCTGGACTTGGCGCAGGAGCGGCAGCGCCTGGAAAAAGAGCTGAAAAACATGGACGCGGAACTGGACCGTTGCCGCGCCAAGCTGCAAAACGAAGCGTTTTTGTCTAAAGCACCGGCCCAGGTAGTGGACGGGGAACGGGTCAAGGAGGCAGAATACCACGTGCAGCGTGAGAAGGTACTGGCCCGCCTCGGTGCTCTGCAATAGAAGGGGAGGAAAAAGTGGACTACCAGGAGGCGTTGGCTTGGATACACAGTCTTTACCGTTTCGGTTCCAGGCCAGGACTGGAACGGATTGCGGCACTGCTTGAGAGGCTGGGAGACCCGCACAAGACGCTGCGCTGTGTCCACATCGCGGGAACTAACGGCAAAGGTTCCACGGCAGCTTTTTTGGCCTCGTTGCTTGCGGCGCACGGCTTGCGGGTAGGCCTGTATACTTCGCCGTATCTGGAATCATTTACTAATCGCATGGCTGTCGATGGACGGGATGTGGCCGAGGATGAACTGGTCCGCTTGATGGAGAAGGTGCGCCCACACGTGGAAGAAATTGCTGCTTCGGATCTCGGACAGCCCACAGAGTTTGAGGTCATCACGGCCATGGCCTTTACTTACTTTGCCGCGCAGTTGCCGGACTGGGTTGTGGTGGAGGTAGGACTTGGCGGTCGCCTAGACGCTACCAATGTGATTGCGCCGGAAGTAGCTGTAGTTACCAACATTGGTCTGGAGCATACGCAGGTGCTGGGCGACACGGTGGAGCAAATTGCTTTTGAGAAGGCGGGAATCATCAAGCGGCATGTCCCGACAGTCACCGCCACGGACAGGCTGGGAGCGCTGGAGGTGTTGAAGAAAATAGCCGGAGAACGGGAGGCGCCGCTGCTGGTGGTAGGCCAGGATATACTGGTCGACTGCGCCAGCGCTACGCTTCACGGCCAGTTTTTTACTTATCAAAGTCCCTGGCGGAAGCTGGAGTCGCTAAAAATTGCACTGCTCGGCCGACATCAGGTGGTTAACGCCGCCTGCGCGCTGGCGGCCCTGGAGTGCCTGCAGGGCATTCCTTTTGCTGAAGCGGCTGTCCGGAGTGGTTTTGCTGCGGCGCGTTGGCCGGGTCGGCTGGAGATTCTTTCCCGCGAACCGTTGGTGCTGGTAGATGGCGCGCACAATGCGGACGGTGTGCGCGCGCTGCGCCGTGCTTTGGCGGAGCTACTTGGCGGGAGAAAGCTACACTTGGTGCTCGGGATCCTTGCGGACAAGGCGGTGGAGGAAATGCTTTCTCTGCTTGCGCCTTTGGCCACCGCCAGCCTGATTGTGACCCGCCCGCATAACGAGCGTGCTGCGGACCCGGACGCTGTGGCGGAACTGGCCCGCGCGTTTACGCACACTTCCGTCCAGGTAGCACAAACCGTACCCGCGGCTGTGGAGATGGGGCTGGCCGCTACCGGACCGGGCGAGGCGCTTTGTGTTTCCGGCTCCCTGTACACGGTAAGCGAAGCCCGCGCATTTTTATTTCAAAAATTAAAATGTTCACTTCAAAAAATAAATTAGAGAGAAGGATTTCCAAAATCTTTCCCGAAGAACTCACTGGTTGGAAAAATGTTTCTTTACATGGAGGGGTGAATTGAACCATATGAACTTTAAAACGTTCCGGGGAGGGATTCATCCGGGGCATTTTAAGAGTGCGACGGAGAAGAAGCCCGTGGTGCCGGCCCGACCGCCGGCGATGGTGATTATCCCTATGGGGCAACATATCGGCGCGCCCTGTGAGCCGCTTGTTGCCGTCGGCGAGGAAGTTAAAATGGGACAGAAAATTGGCGACAGCCAAGGCTTTGTTTCTGCTCCCGTCCACGCTAGTGTTTCCGGAAAGGTGGCTAAGATTGCTCCCTGCAACCACCCGCTGGGTCGCCCCGTCAAGGCCGTCTATATTGAGTCTGACGGTCAGGATACCTGGCATGAGGATGTACAGCCCAATCCTGGTTGGGAAGAGTTAAGCGTTGAGGAACTTAAAAAAGTTATCCGGGAGGCGGGTATTGTTGGTATGGGCGGCGCCACCTTTCCCACCCATGTGAAGCTCTCGCCGCCTCCAGGCGCCAAGATAGATTATGTGCTGATCAACGGCGCCGAGTGCGAGCCCTATCTGACCTCTGACCATCGGGCCATGCTGGAGCGGGCGGACGAGATAGCCAACGGTTTGAAAATTATCATGAAAGTCCTCCACGCCCCCCAGGGGTACATTGGTGTGGAGGATAACAAGCCCGACGCGGTGGAAGCTTTGAAAAAAGCTGCCGCCGGTATGTCCAATGTGGAAGTGCACGCGCTGCATACTAAATACCCGCAGGGAGCGGAAAAGCAACTCATCAAGGTATTTACCGGGCGGGAAGTTCCTTCCGGCGGATTACCTTCAGCCGTGGGTTGTGTGGTGCAGAACGTGGGGACGTGTATCGCTGTTTACGAAGCAGTTCGCTTTGGCAAGCCCTTGATTGAGCGCATTGTTACTATCACCGGTGCGGGAATTAGTGAACCGCAGAACATGCTGGTTCGTGTCGGTACGCCTATGGAGGAAGTGATTGCGCAATGCGGAGGGCTCAGGCCCAATATCCGCAAAGTAGTGCTAGGCGGTCCCATGATGGGCTTGGCCCAGGCTGGCCTAGAAAATTTTCCTGTTATTAAGGGGACATCGGGAATTCTTTGTCTGACTGACCAAGAGGTGGTGCTGCACGACATCCAGCCTTGCATTAAGTGCGGCAAATGTGTGGACGGCTGTCCAGTTAGCATCATGCCTTTATTTATCGGTTCTGCCGTGGAGCAGGGCCTGTACGACCGGGCGGAGGCGTCAAGCGCTATGGACTGCATCGAATGTGGTTGCTGTGCCTACGTTTGCCCGGCCAAGCGGCCGCTGGTGCAGTGGATTCGCATGTCCAAGGGGGACATTGCTGCCAAGCGAGCCAAGAAGTAACAGGACGGTAAAGGAGGGAAAAGGGATGGAAAATAAGCTTGTTATCTCGTCTTCGCCACACCTGCGAGCGCCAGAATCTGTGCAGAGTGTGATGGTTGATGTGCTGGTGGCCCTATTCCCGGCCGCTTTGGCCGGCGTAATTTTCTTCGGTTGGCGTGGGCTCCTGACCATGTTGCTTGGCATGCTCTCCGCCATGCTTGTGGAGGCGGTGGTCCTCAGGAGGAAAAGCATCTTCGGTGATGGCAGTGCCGCTGTGACTGGTCTGCTTCTGGCCATGACGTTACCACCGGCGCCTCCCTGGTGGCTTCCCGTTATCGGTGGTGCAATAGCAATTATAATTGGTAAGCAAGTCTTTGGCGGTCTGGGCAACAACATTTTTAATCCGGCACTGGTGGCGCGAGCTATCCTAATGGCTTCCTGGGCCGGCCATATGACAACTTGGCTGCGTCCGATAGACTTGGCTACGGCAGCCACGCCTTTGGCAACGGGAGCGAACGGCACTAGCTTCATCAATCTTTTTGTGGGAACTGTTTCCGGTTCGCTTGGAGAAACAAGTGCTTTTGCGTTGCTGCTGGGTGCCGCATGGCTGTTTTTCAAAGGTCATATCGACTGGCGCATCCCCGGCGGGTACCTAGGCACAGTCTTTTTGATTGGCACGTTTTTTGGCGCTACCGGATCTTTGAATTTTATGCCTTCCACAGGACTGTTCCATCTGCTGGCCGGAGGAGTGATGCTGGGGGCCTTGTTTATGGCTACAGACATGGTGACTTCTCCAGTGACTCCGCGAGGAAGGTTGATTTTTGGTATCGGCTGCGGGGTTGTCACCATGCTGATTCGTCTGTTCGGTGCTTATCCGGAAGGTGTCACCTTTGCCATTCTTTTAATGAATGCGCTGACGCCGCTGCTCGATAATCTGACGCTGCCCAGGAAATTTGGGGAGGTGGCCAAGCAATAATGAAGGAAATTATCAAGCTTAGTTTTGTGTTGATGCTTATCTCGGCGGTGGCTGCCGGTTCTTTGGCTTATGTCAACCAATTGACTTCTACGGTTATCGCCGCACGCGAGCGTCAGGAGAAAACCGTGCTGATGCAGCAGCTTTTCCCCGATGTGGCTGGTTTGGATGAAAAAACAGTAGACGGGCAGACCGCTACGCGAGCCCTTGATGCGGCTGGGAAGGTGGTAGGTGTGCTGACTGAGGGTAGAACCAGCGGGTATGGCGGGGAGATTCGCTTTAGTCTGGCGCTGGACGGTGAGGGTAAGGTTGTGAGTGTTGGCGTGATTTCTCATGCGGAAACGCCTGGAATTGGTGATAGAATCGGGCAGCCAGCCTTCTTGGATCAGTTTATTGGCAAGACCACGGCTGACCCCCTGACAGTGGGGCAGGACATCGACAACATCACCGGCGCTACCGATTCTGCTAACGCTATGGCTGATGGCGTGAGAAGGGTGCTGCCTGAGGTAGTGGCTCGCTTCCTCACGAATTAATAATGGAGGTGAAAAAAGATGAGCGCGTTAAAAGCTTTAACGAATGGCTTGAAGGAGATTCCTCCCCTGCGCTTGGCACTCGGCCTTTGTCCGGCACTGGCCGTTACCGGGTTGGCGCAGAACGGCTTTGGCATGGGCATTGCCGCCACCGCGGTGCTGGTTGGGTCCAACCTGTTTGTTAGTCTCTTGCGCAACTTTATCCCTGATAAAATCCGTATTCCCTGCTTCATCGTTATTATTGCTACTTTTGTCTCCATTGTCGATATGTCGCTCAATGCTTTTATGCCAGCGCTGCACGCACAACTCGGTATTTTTGTGCCGCTGATCGTGGTCAACTGCGTTATCCTAGGCCGGGCGGAGGCGTTTGCTTCGAAAAACGGAGCTCTTAGTTCTGTCGCCGATGGCATCGGCGTAGGCCTGAGTTTTACCTTCGCGTTGACAGTTTTAGGCGCTATTCGCGAACTGCTGGGTGCTGGTGCGGTCTTTGGTGTGAACATCATGGGTGCGGCTTACGAGCCGTTTAAAGTGTTTAGCTTTCCGCCCGGCGCGTTTATCGCGTTGGGTCTGATGATGACTCTTTATAATCTGCTGGCCAGGAAATATAAATTGGGATAGGGGAGGCTAACAGTAATGGGCGACATGGTAGTCATTATTTTTGGGGCAATATTCATCAATAATTTTGTCCTCTCACGATTTTTGGGGCTTTGCCCGTTTTTGGGCGTCTCCCGGAAGGTGGAGACGGCTTTGGGTATGGGGATGGCCGTTGTCTTTGTCATGGGCATGACGGCAGTGGTGACCTGGCCTATTGAGCAATTTCTGCTTTTTCCCTACAATCTGCAGTATCTGCGCACCATCGTCTTTATTCTGGTCATCGCTGCGCTGGTGCAGTTTGTGGAGCTGGTGGTACGCAAAATCAGCCCCACGCTATACCAAGCGCTCGGCATTTACCTGCCGCTGATTACGACCAACTGTGCCGTGCTTGGCGTGGCTATCCTGAACATCAATCTGGGCTACAACCTCTTGGAGGCTGTGGTCTTCAGTGTGGCTGCCGCTACCGGGTTTACGATGGCGATGCTGATTATGGCTGGGATGCAAGAGAGGCTGGCGCTTTCGTTTGTACCGAAGCATTTTCAGGGCATCCCCCTTGGGCTGATTATGACCGGGATTTTATCCCTGGCCTTTTCCGGCTTTAAAGGGATGCTGCAGTAAGTAAGGAGGAGACTTTATGACGCTCGCCATTGTTAGTCTGGGGTTGATGGGACTTCTCTTTGGTGGTCTTTTGGCTTTTGCGGCCAAGAAGTTTGCCGTGGAGGTTGACCCGAGGGTGGAGATGATTCAAAGTTACCTGTTGGGTGCGAATTGCGGTGCCTGTGGCTACGCTGGATGCGGTCAGTTCGCCGAGGAAGTGGTGGCGGGACGAGCGCCGCTCAATGCCTGCTCGCCCGGTGGCTCTGCGGTGTCCCAAAAGATTGCTGAGTTGCTGGGCATGGAAGCGCCGTCGGCAGAATCTAGGCTGGTGGCCCAGCTGGTCTGCGTGGGGGACTGTGAGACGGCCAAAGAAAAAGCTACTTATGACGGCTACAGAGAATGCAAGGCAGCGCTGATGTTTGGCGGCGGCGCGAAGGCCTGCCGCTTTGGCTGTATTGGTGAGGGGACATGTGCGCGTATCTGCCCGGTTGAAGCCATCACCATGAGTAAGACGGGGTTACCTGTGATTGATACGGCTGCTTGTATCAGCTGCGGGAAATGCAAGAATGATTGTCCCCGCCAGGTGATTGAGATGGTTAGCGCCAAGACGCTCCATTATGTGCGCTGCAAGTCGCAGGACAAGGGCAAGCAGGTCCGGGAAGTCTGTTCCCGCGGTTGCATTGCCTGTAACCGGTGTGTGAAAGAATGTCCGGTCACGGCCATTCGCATGGAGAACAACTTGGCCATTATTGATGGCTTCATCTGCAACAACTGCGGCGCCTGCGTGGAGGCGTGCCCGCAAAAGACTATCGTTTAGCGACAGATAATAATTTGCCCTTTAAACTCATACCCACGCCAGCGGGAATCCATAGCCTGTTTTTGCGGAGGCAGGAGCAGATGTCTTTCCGTAGCTTTCACCCCTGCCCAGACCGCTGTGCATACAGAGGCCTGGGCAGGGGTGCGCAGGAATGACATAAAGGAACAACGCCTGATTTTTATTGACAGGCTGTCAGAGCGGGTGTACACTTATCAGGGTAGGTATAAGGCATAAGGAGCAGCTTGGTCTTCTGCTTTTGCTGTGGAGGGTGTATGGAGAAGCTGACGCACATTAACCAGGAAGGCCGGGCCAGGATGGTTGATGTTTCTGCTAAAGAAGATACGTTGCGTGAAGCGGTAGCCTGCGGGCGGGTTGACATGCAGCAGCAGACTCTGGAACGGATTGCGTCCGGAGGCATGTCCAAGGGCGATGTGCTGGCTGTCGCGCAGGTGGCGGGGGTTCTTGCGGCCAAACAGGTTGCCCAGCTAATTCCTATGTGCCACCCGCTTTTCTTGACGGGGGTGGACTTAAATTTTACCTTGGACCTGGCCGGAAGTGGTCTCATTATTGAGGCTACAGTGAGGACTACCGGCAAGACGGGGGTGGAAATGGAAGCACTCACGGCTGTTGCTGTCGCCGCACTGACCGTCTATGACATGTGCAAGTCTGTGGACAAGGAAATGGTCATTGGCCAGATTTGTCTGCAGGAGAAACGCGGCGGCAGATCCGGTCATTTCCGCCGCAGCGAGGGAGAAAGCGTCAATGGTCAATGAAAAACACAGCAAGACTTTTTGGTTTACTTTTGGTATGCTGATGCTGTTTTGGGTGTCGATCACCTGGCGGCTACACTGGCAGCATCTGCTGGTGGGGGCCATCAGTTGTTATGCTGTCACTAGGTTTAACCAAGGCTTGTTGTTACTACCGGCAGAACGTCCGCTGCTTGTCCGGGCTACAGCCGGTAAATGGGCGCGCTACTTTTTCCTGCTATTGATAGCTATTTTTAAGGCCAACTGGGATGTGGCCAAAATTGTGCTAAAGCCCAAGATGGAGATTTCCCCCGGTTTCGTCAAGTATAGAACCAAAGTGCAGAAGCCCTTAAGCCGGCTGATCTTGGGTAACTCTATTACGCTGACCCCTGGTACGCTGACCGTGGAGATCGACGATGATTTGTATGTGGTTCATGCCCTCACGCGCGCCGGGGCTGAAGACTGTGTGGAATGGGAACTGATGAACAGGTTGGTGGAGATGGAGGAAATGGAGGAGGTGGGGAAGGATGCTTGAACAAGTGTTTATTGCTACCAGCATTTTGCTCATGGCGGCTACTTTTCTTTGCCTGTTCCGCGCTGTTCTTGGCCCCACTGACGCTGACCGTGTCGTGGCCATCAATGTCATCGGCACCAAGGCCGTGGTGATTATCTCCCTGATTTCACTCGTTTTCTACCAGGAGTTTTTTCTGGACGTAGCCATGGTCTATGCTTTGATCAGCTTTGTGGCTACCGTCGGGATAGCCAAGTATCTGCAAAAAGGCTCCCTGGAATAGGGGGAAACAAGATGGAGCTGCTAATTATTCTTTTTCTTGCTACCGGTATTTTCTTTTTTGTCGTCGGAGTGGTTGGGCTGCTCAGGTTGCCCGATGTCTACTGCCGCTTGCATGCCACCACCAAGTGTGACACGCTTGGCGCAGGGTTAATTCTTTTTGCCCTTGTTCTTTATTCCGGTGTTTCCAACGCCAGTATCAAGCTGCTGATTATGATACTCTTTATTTGGCTGACCAATCCGACTGCTTCCCACGTTATTGCTCAGGCGGCCTACCGCAACAAGTCGCCGGTGACGGAGGGCACCTTTGAGTTGGACAGGACAAAGGAGGAGGCGGCCTGTGACTGACGTTCTCAGATATCTGCTGCTCTCTTTCTTGGTGGTCTGTGCCGTAGCGGTAGCTCGCACCCGTGACCTTTTAGCAGCGGTAATCATTTTTGCCGCCTACAGCCTAGTGATGGCTATTCTCTGGCAGTTGCTGGCGTCGCCCGATATTGCTATTACTGAAGCTGCTATCGGTGCCGGTGTGACAACATTGCTGTTGCTGGCGGCCATCAGCAAAACGAGGAGGCAAGAATGATGCGCAAGGTCCTGATTATAGCCCTCCTAGTGATGATTGCGCTGATGCTGATTGCTACCGTGTTGGAGATGCCCACCTTTGGCGAAGCTGACAACCCCACCAACAACGAAGTGCCAGAGCGCTACCTGGAGAAAAGCCTGCAGGAGACCGGGGCGCTTAATGTCATCGCCAGCATTATCATTGACTACCGTGCCTTTGACACTTTGGGAGAGGCGACGGTTTTGTTCGTAGCTATTGCGGCTGCTGTATCCACTTTGAAAGCTCATTGAAGTAGTAGGTGGGGTGATTTTGTGGAAGACCTGATTGTTCGCTACATTAGCCGCATCATTGTCCCCTTTGTGCAGATTTACGGACTGTACGTTGTGTTTCACGGCCACCTTTCTCCGGGCGGCGGCTTTTCCGGCGGCGCCATCATCGGCGCCAGCATGATTCTGTACGCTTTGTCCTTTAATCTGGCGGAGGGATCCAAGAGGGTTTCTCATGATCTGGCTCTGATTCTGGAAAGTAGCGGGGGGCTGATTTATGCCGGGGTAGGACTTTTGGGCATTTTACTGGGGAGCAATTTTCTGGCTAACAGAATTGCGGGTTTTCCGATGGGCACGCCCGGCAACCTGTTCAGCAGCGGCACGATCATGATTGTCACTCTTGGTGTGGGTATCAAGGTGGCCAGTACCATGATCACCCTGTTTTACAGCCTGATCGAAAGGGAGCATAACGGCGATGACCATCATTGAGATACTGTTGCGTCTGCACCAGAACAGTTACTACTTTTTTGCCATTATCCTTTTTATCATCGGGTTTCACACCATGCTGACCCATAATAATTTGATTAAAAAAATTATCGGCATGAATATCATGGACACAGCCATTTTCCTTTTTTTTGTGGCTATTGGTTATATCCGCGGCGGCCGCGCTCCCATCTTGGAACCGGGGGCAGACCATCTCTATGTCAATCCGCTACCATCCGCTCTGATTCTTACCGGCATCGTGGTAGCTGTCAGTATTACAGCGTATGCGCTGAGTCTGATTGTCAAGATTTATCAGCATTACGGCACTATTGACGCGGAAGAGATCATGCGTCTGCGGGGGGGGGAGACACTATGAGTGCAGCAACTCATCTGCCGGCACTGGTTATCGTCGTGCCGTTGTTTTTTGCCTATCTGATGCCGCTTTTTGCCCGCTGGCGGGAGGGCTGGAGTACAGTGACGGCGCTTGGCGTATTGGCTTTTTCCTTTGCTGGATCGCTGGTTATGGCCTGGCAGGTGATGGCGTATGGGCCTTTTAGCTATCAGATGGGTAACTGGCCGCCACCTTGGGGGATAGAGCTCTATATTGATTACCTGGCCGTGTTTGCCGCCCTTACCATGACGGGCGTGGGCCTGATTATTCTCGTCTACGCCTCAAAAGACCTGCCGCACGAACTAAAGCCGCACCTGCTCGGCTGGTACTACACTCTTTATCTGCTATTAATGGCCTCCATGGTGGGTATGGCGCTGACGAACGACATTTTTAACCTCTTTGTTTTTGTGGAGATTTGTGCCATTGCCGCCTGCGGCATAATTTCGATTAAGGGGAGCGGAGAATGCCTCGAAGCCGCTTTTAAGTATCTGGTGCTGTCCGCGCTTGGTTCAGGGTGCTTGCTGCTGGCTATCGCTCTGATCTACATGGTTACAGGTCATCTGAACTTTACCTTCATTGCGCAGGCGCTGCCTGAGGCGATGCGCCTCTACCCCAACAACATTCTGGCGGCCTTGGCGCTCTTGCTGGTTGGCATCGGGGTAAAGGCGGCCCTTTTCCCGCTGCACGTCTGGCTGCCTGATGCCCACTCCTCGGCCCCTTCACCTTCGTCCGCCGTGCTGTCGGGGCTGGTCATTAAAATTTATGCTGTAGCCTTGCTCAGACTGCTCTATCAGGTCTTCCCCGCCAGCCTGTTTGAGGTAACGCCGGTAATGACCATCCTGCTCTGGATGTCCACGCTGGCCATTGTTGTAGGGTCCATGTTTGCCATTGTGCAGGAAGATATCAAGAAGATGCTGGCCTATTCCAGCGTGGCGCAGATTGGCTATGTTTTTCTGGGGTTCGCCCTGCTGGACGTCTCAGCCCTGATGGGGGGAATTTTGCATATTTTCAACCATGCCATGATGAAGGCAATGCTCTTTCTAGCGGCCGGAGCGTTTATCTATAGCACCGGCGTGCGGAAGCTGAGTGACCTCGTGGGCATCGGTCGCACCATGCCTATTCCGACTATTGCTTTTACCATCGGCGCAATGGCCATGGTCGGTATCCCCTTAACAAACGGCTTTATTTCCAAGTGGTATCTGGTGCTGGGGGCAATACATGGGGAGCAGCCCTTCTTTGCAGGCGTTATCCTGCTCAGCAGTTTGCTAAATGGTATCTACTATCTGCCAATTGTCGTTAACGCCTTCTTTAGTGAGCCACACGGGGCGGTCGCCGAGCCGAAACGGCTGCCACCGCAGATGCAGGTGCCGCTGGCAGTTCTGGGCTTTGCTTGCCTGCTTTTTGGCGTGGCCCCTTCGCTGATTATGGGGCTTGTTTCTAGAGCAAGCCAGGCGCTGTTTGGCTTATGATTTGCCGATATCCTGGGAGACAGCACAAAAGCTGACCTAACTTAAAAAGGAGATGTATAACCGGTGGGAATGGCGACATCCTTCTTGCCTGTCTGGATTGTGATGTTCCCCATGGTAATGACGCTGGTAATTTTCTATGTGGAACATCACTCCGAGAAGATGCGTAATGCCTTGGCCGTGGCGACCTCTGTAGTTACTTTTCTTTCTGTCTTGGTGCTTTATCCGTATATTATGGCCGGGAGTATTATTGAGTACAACATGTTTCAGCTACTGCCGAATCTGGGGATTTCTTTCCGGGTAGATATCCTAGGCTTTTCGCTGGCACTTTTATCTTCGTTTGTCTGGATGCTGGTAACCATCTATTCCATAGACTATATGTGCAAAGAGCACGGCTGCAACCGCTATTATCCAGTTTTGATCTTCACGCTGGCCAGTTGCATGGGTATTTTTATGGCCGGGGATCTGTTTACGCTCTTTGTCTTTTTTGAATTGATGTCTCTCATTTCCTACGTGCTCGTGGTCCACGAGGAATCGGTGGAGGCGTTGCGGGCCGGCTACAAGTACCTGATTATGACCATTATTGGTGGGTTAGCTCTCTTTTTTGGCATTATCATTACTTTCGAGCTAGCCGGTTCGGTATCTTTGGGTGGCCCGGCGCTGATTACAGAGACGTCCTCACTGGCTTTCTTTGCCTTTATTTCCTTCCTGATCGGCTTTGGTATGAAAGCCGGGATGTTTCCATTGCACGTCTGGCTACCTGATGCCCACCCCGTGGCGCCTTCTCCGGCCAGCGCCCTGCTCTCCGGCATAATGCTAAAGACTGGTGCGTACGGTCTTTTGCGCGTTATTTTCCATGTCTTTGGCTTGGAATTAATGCAGCAGTCCGGCTGGATGGTTATCTTGGCCGCAGTAGCTATTATCACTATCCTGCTCGGTTCCGCAGTGGCCATTACCCAAGACGACCTGAAACGACGCCTAGCCTACTCCAGCGTGGGCCAGATGGGCTATATTTTGCTGGGCATGTCTATCATGACCGAACGGGCGCTGATTGGTGATATTTTTCATATCTTCAGCCATGCGTTGATGAAGAGTACGCTGTTCTTGGCAGCCGGCGCCATTATTTTAAAGACGGGCAAGCGCTCCATCAGAGAGCTCGGCGGGATTGGGCGCCAGATGCCTTTTACCATGACGGGTTTTACTTTGGCGGCACTGGCCATGATTGGCATTCCCCCTTTTAATGGGTTTTTAAGTAAGTGGACGCTTTCACTTGGCGCCTTGGACGCCGGCTTGCCGTTCTATGTGCTGCTTCTGTTATTCAGCAGCTTATTGAGCGGGCTTTACTACCTGCCCATTATTATTGCCGCTTTCTTTGGCCCGGAATTAGGCGCTGAGCACGAATACGTCAAGATTAACGAGGCGCCGTATAAAATGTTGATTCCCATTGCGATTCTGGCCGTAACCAGCCTTCTGTTTGGACTCCTGCCGATCAACTTACCTTTTGACCTTTCACGGATGGCGGCCAAGTATCTGCTTAAGGGAGATTTTTGAGCAGCAAGAGTGTTGCGGTAGAAATTACGCAGAAGTATCATTTATCACAAGGCGGTGACTCAAGATAGACCTCTATTTATTGTTCATTCTGAGCTGTTTTGTTGTCGCCCTTGTATTGCCGCTGGCGTCAAAGAGTGTGCGGCAAAAGGTAATTTTGTTGATGATCTGTCTAATGGGATTTTTGGCTTTCTACAATCTTTCCGGTGTTGAGCTGCGGGACTTTGCCATCTTGCGCTCGCTGGAAAATATCGGGTTGGCTTCGTTTTCCTTTACGGCTCACCCTTATGCCAGAATGGCTGTGTTTGGGTTTTTGTTCGTCGGCGCTCTGGCCTTGCTTTATGGATTGCAAGTGGCCGATCCGGCGGAGCAAGCCCTTTCGCTAATCGCCATCGCCAGCGCTGTGGGCGTGGGGTTTTCCGCTAACTTGATCACGTTATTCATCTTTTGGGAAATATTAACATTTTCGGTGGCGATACTGATTTTACTCAAACTGACGCCGCAAGCGCTGCGTATGGGCTACCGATTTATGATTTTTCATGTTCTGGGCGGCTTACTGTTGCTACTTGGGATTATACAGCAAAGTGCGGCTACCGGTTCATTTGCCATAATGCCGCCGGCGACGGGCCTGATTTACTTTGGACTGGCGGTAGCTTTTAAAGCAGCCTTTTTGCCCTTTCATGTCTGGGTTATTTGGGGGTATCCGACGGCCTCTTTTCCTGTCAGCGTAGTCCTGGCAGGATTAACGACAAAAGTCGGCGTTTATGCTTTGTCACGCTTTTTGCCGCCTCATGAGTTCATTATCCTGATGGGTGCCTCCATGGCAGTCTTCGGCATGGTCTGCGCGCTTATGCAGAAAGATTTACGCCGTCTTCTTTCTTATCACGTTATCAGTCAGGTGGGTTATATGGTGGCGGGTGTCGGCGTTGGGACTGCGGCCGGTATTGACGGCGGGCTGCTGCATGTGGTAAATTCCGCACTTTATAAGGCCCCGTTATTTATGAGTGCCGGCGCCGTTCTCTTTGCGGCCGGGACGGAAAATTTACATGACCTCCAGCGTCATAAAGAAGGCGAAGAGACAACTCCGCTATGGAAAAATATGCCTGTCGCCGCCTTGGGAGCGGTGGTTGGCGCGCTGGCCATTTCCGGTGTGCCTCCCTTTAATGGGTATGTCAGCAAATACCTGCTGAAAACAGCTCTAGATGGCGTCGTGGTTGCCGAGTGGATGCTGATGTTTGCCGGCGTGGGTACGGTTGTGTCTCTCTGTAACCTTGTTTATTTTGGCTTTATTAAAGCGCGGATCCACCCTCAAAGAAAGATACCAGTAACAATGAAGGCTGGTATAATGTTGGCTTCTGCTTTTTGCCTTATCCTAGGGATCTGGCCTCAGCTGATGGGCGGTATCTTGCCTTTTGGCTCAAAGCTGGCTGTTTACTCCGCTCAAGGGGTTTCATCCGCTATGCAATTCCTCGTCATCGGCCTCCTGGTCTTTATAGTTTTAAAAAATGTTCTTGAGAAAGGGATTAAACCCCCTAGTTGGCTCAGTGTGGAGTATCTGTTTTACCGGCCCTTGTATCGCGCCGTCCTGAGAGCTTGCCAGATTGTCTGTACTCTGGACAGAGATCTGGACCAGTTGTACGAATCTTCAAGCCGGTTAGCTCGCCATACTGCTTCCTTGACAAAATCATTCGACGCCGCCATTAATGAAGCTTACGAAAGATCGAGCGACCTAGCACGACGGCTGGCTGATGGGACGCAGCAATTCGATTCGTCCCTGAACGAGGCTTATGAAAAGTCGGGCCAGCTAGCGAGGGGACTTGCGGACAAAACGGCTCAGCTAGATGATTCTTTAGACGAGATGTACGAGCAGTCGGGCCAGCTAGTGAGGGGGCTTGCGGACAAAACAGCTCAGTTCGACGATACTTTAGATGCGCTGTACGAGCAGTCGGGCCAGAGATCGCGTAGTTTGTGGGACAAGATACGCGGCCGTCCTTCAGACTGGAACATTAGGAATCTGAATTTCGATTCCTTGCTAATTGCGCTGATGCTGGGTCTGTTCCTATTTATCCTGGTTTATTTCACTCGATAATCCGGACACAATAGAAATTATTAGATCATTAAAATGGAGCGGTCGGTTTGAAAAAAGCATTTATCCCGTACATGGTGGTAGCAGTGGCTTTGCTTGGCGTGCTGCTGGCGGCGGTACGGCCCTGGGGCGGGTGGGAAGAAAGCACCCATACGGAATTTTTGATGGACACGGTTGTGAAAAGTATTGTGTTTACCAGGGAGACGCGCCAAGGGCAGAGGGCGCTGGAAGAGGCTTACCGGGAGATGTTCAGGCTGGAAAGCCTTTTGGACAGACATCTCCCCACCTCAGAAGTTTCCCAGGTCAATCTTGCTGCCGGTCGGGAGCCGGTGCCTGTCTCGGCAGAGACGCTTTCGGTTATCAGTCGAGGTCTGGATTTTGGGGTACTTACAGGTGGCGCCTTTGACATTACTGTGGCGCCTCTTTTGCGATTATGGGGCTTTGGAGATGGCGAAGGGCGTCTTCCGCCACAGGAAAGGCTGGAGGCAGCGGTAGAACTGGTAGACTTCCGGCAGGTAGTGGCGGACGGGGTTGCCGGGTCTGTTTACCTGCGGCAGAGCGGGGCGGAAATGGACCTAGGCGGGATTGCCAAAGGCTTTATCGTGGATCGGGCCACGGAGGTTCTTTTGCAGGCCGGAGTAACTTCGGCCTCGGTGGACGCCGGCGGAGATATTCGGGTTATTGGCAGCAAGCCAGATGGCAGTGCTTGGCGGATAGGGGTGCGTCACCCGCGGGAGCGGCGCAAGATTCTGGCGGTCCTGGAACTGCGGGACAGCGCTGTCGTCACCTCCGGCGACTACGAGCGCTATTTTATGGTTGCTGGCACCCGCTACCACCACCTCCTCGACCCTCGGACGGGCCGGCCGGCCAGAGGCCTGACTAGTGTTACCGTGGTGGCTCCAGACGCGGTTACCGCTGACGCTTTATCTACGGCAGTCTTTGTGCTGGGCCGCGACCGGGGCCTGGCGCTTATTGAATCGTGGCCTGGGGTGGAGGCGATCCTGGTTACCGAGGAACTGGAAGTCTTGCTTTCCAGTGGTCTAGCGGGAAAAGTAGCCGTTAGCCCATGAACAGGACGAGGAAGATGGCGCACATTGCCGTGCTCGTGGCGCTGGCCATGGCACTCCATGCCGTTGAGTCTGCTTTGCCGCTCCCGGTCGCTGTTCCTGGGGCTAAGCTTGGGCTGGCCAACATCATTGCGTTGCTCGCCTTGGTTCTTTACGGTTTTCAGGCCGCGATGTTTGTGGTCGTTTTCCGTTCACTGCTGGGCAGTTTTTTTCTCGGTAATTTCCTAGGGTTTGGCTTTTACCTGAGCCTGGTCGGAGCAGTTTTCTCCATGCTGGCCATGGCGCTCGCCTTGTGGTTTTGGCGTCGCGAGCGTCTTTCCCTGGTGGCGGTCAGCATTGTTGGTGCCGTGGTTCACAATACTGCTCAAGTTGGCCTAGCCAGCCTGATTATCGGTAACATGAACTTGCTCAAACTCTATCTGCCTTTACTGTTGATTCTGGCTATTCCCGCTGGTTTTTTTACCGGCCTGGCTGTTTTCTACTGCCAGCGCGTGCTGGTGCGCGCTATCCGCGACTTGCCGGAAGGATGAGGAGTAACATGCTTGAAATTGTGCTAGCCTCTGCTTCACCGCGGCGGGCTGAGCTGCTTCGGCAGCTCGGGCTTGCTTTTACGACGGTGGAAAGTGGCGTGACAGAAGAGCATGACGACGAGAGCAATCCCGCCCGCCTAGCGGAGGCACTTGCCTTGCGCAAAGCACGGGACGTAGCAAGCAGAAGCGGCGATGTCCTGATTATCGCGGCCGATACAGTCGTCTGCGTCGATGGTTTGCTGCTTGGCAAGCCGCGTGATGAAGCGGAAGCGAGAGAGATGCTGCGCCGCCTTTCTGGGCGGCAGCATGAAGTTTTGACGGGCGTGGCGGTAATCGACAACCGGACAGGCCGTATCGCTACTCACGTCGAGAAAACGACTGTTTGGATGCGCTCCATTGCGGACGAAGAGTTGAACTGGTATGTCCAGAGCGGTGAGCCTTTTGACAAGGCAGGAGGCTATGGCATCCAGGGGCAGGCCGCTGTCTTTGTAGAGAGACTGGCTGGCTGTTATTTCAACGTGGTAGGGTTGCCGTTGGCCGCTCTCTGGCAAATGTTGTTTCGTCAAGGTATCAAGCTATGGGAAGGAGCTGGTAATTCTGACATCACGGCGCCTGACCATCAAAGATCTGCCTCCGGGGGAGCGTCCACGGGAGCGCCTGCTGCAACACGGACAGGCGAGCCTTTCTGACGCGGAGTTGCTCGCTATCCTGATCCGTACGGGAACGAGCAAGGAAACGGCTGTACAGCTGGCCGAAAGAATATTGGTAGAGTTTGGCGGCTTACAGGGACTGCCGCGGCGAACGGCAGAGGAATTGGTTGCGCTTAATGGCCTTGGCCCGGCCAAGGCGGGGACATTGCTGGCAACTGTCGAGCTGGCGGTGCGCCTGAGCTCCCGTCAGCGCACCGGTCCGGTGACCATCGGTTCACCGGCAGACGTGGCTGGGTTGGTGATGGAGGAGATGCGCGATTATCTGCGGGAACATTTCCGCGTCGTTTTGCTCGACATCAAAAACAAGGTGCTTGGCATAGAGGAAATTTCTATCGGCAGCCTTAATGCCTCCCTTGTGCATCCGCGAGAGGTCTTCCGTCCGGCGGTGCTCAGAGCCAGCGCCGGCATTATCCTGCTCCACAACCATCCTAGCGGTGATCCCACACCGAGCCGTGAAGACCTAGAGGTGACCCGCAGACTTTGCGAGGCAGGCAAGCTGGTTGGGATTGAGGTGCTGGATCACGTGGTGATCGGCGATGGCCGGTTCTTTAGTTTCCGCGAAAAGGGACTTCTGCCATCCTAAAACAAGCTTGCCAGATACCATGCTTGGTAAGGGTGATTTTTCTTATTGTGTCTGCAAGCAGAACTGATATAATGGTAAAGAGCAGAGCTTAACGACGAAAGGGGTCGCTTCCATGCATTTCCTGACGAAATTTTTTTCCCGGGACATCGGGATTGATTTAGGCACAGCCAATACACTCGTCTTTGTCAAGGGGAAGGGGATTGTCTTGCGTGAGCCGTCCGTAGTGGCTATCCGCCGCGATACAGGTGCTGTACTGGAGGTTGGGGAGGATGCCAAGCGGATGATTGGACGCACTCCGGGAAATATTGTGGCTATCCGACCGATGAAGGATGGCGTTATCGCTGATTTTGACGTAACGCAGACGATGCTGCGCCATTTTATCGCCAAAGCCTACAAGCGCAGGAGTATCTTTAAGGCCCAGGTCGTCATATGTGTCCCCTCAGGCGTGACGGAGGTGGAAAAGAGGGCCGTTATTGATGCTACCAAGCAGGCTGGTGCCAGGGAGGCCTTTCTGATTGAGGAGCCGATGGCGGCAGCTATCGGTGCCGGTCTGCCGGTAGAGGAGCCCACGGGAAGCATGATTGTGGACATCGGAGGCGGCACGACTGAAGTAGCCATTATTTCACTTGGCGGGATAGTAACCAGCCGTTCGATGCGTGTGGGCGGTGATGAAATGGACGAGGCTATCGTCCAGCATATCAAGAAAAATTATAACCTCATGATTGGTGAGCGGACCGCCGAGGAAATCAAAATCAATATAGGCACTGCGCTCCGGGATGAAAAAAATCCCCGACAGATAGACATCCGCGGCCGGGATCTGGTCAGTGGGTTGCCGAAAACGCACACGGTAACAGACACGGAAATTGAGATTGCCCTAGCTGACCCCGTGGCCAGTATTCTGGGGGCGATCAAAATTACGCTGGAAAAAACCCCGCCGGAACTGGCTGCCGATATTATGGACAAAGGAATTGTGATGACCGGGGGCGGGGCTCTTTTGCACGGTTTAGATCGCTTGGTGGCCATGGAAACTGGTATGCCCGTCTATATCGCTGATAACCCGCTCGACTGCGTGGCGCTTGGTGCCGGGAAGGCGCTGGCGGAAATTGAATTGCTTAGGCGGGTGGCCCTGGCTCCGCGCCGGCTGATTTAGTCAGCTCAGTCTAATTTTAAGGGTGAGAAGATTGCTTGCTCCCCTGAAAGCAAGAAAAAATATGTTTTCCCTCCTGATTGTGTTTGTTCTGTTGCTCGGACTTATTAGCCTTACGGCTCGGGGGCGGCAGGAAGTTAGCATGATTGAGGATGTTGTGCTGGTAATATTGACCCCTGTGCAAGGGGTCTTTCAGCGCATAACCCGTTCCGCGGAGAGCGTCCTGGCGACAGTGAGAAATTACCAGTATCTCCTGAAGGAAAATGAGCGGCTTACAGAGCAACTGGTAGCTGCGGCCACCCTGGAGTCGCGCTTAGCCGAACTGCGCCGGGAAAATCACCGACTGCGCCAATTGCTGAACCTCGAGGCGCGGAGCGAGCATGAACTTATGGCCGCGGAGGTAACGGCCAGAGAGGCGAGCGGCTGGTTTCAGACGATGACTATTAATAGGGGCGCCACACACGGCGTGGCGCCTAGGATGGCGGTTGTCACCAGTGAGGGGTTGGTGGGCAATGTCCTGTCTGTCACAACTGTTTCAGCGCAGGTTCTGCTGCTGACCGATACGCGGCAGGCCGTTAGCGCGCTGGTGCAGCGCTCGCGTGATCCGGGAGAAGCAACAGGTATCGTGGAAAGTGCCGCAGGTCGCCTAGGCTCTCTGAAAATGATCAACCTGCCTCGTGAGGCCAATATTCAAACGGGTGATACCGTCATTTCGTCTGGTCTGGGCGGCGTTTTCCCTAAAGGGCTAGTGATTGGCTATGTGCTGGAAACGGGTGAGGACGAGTACGCGATCATGAAATACGCCCTACTGAAGCCGGCAGCCAATTTCAACCGCCTGGAGGAAGTCTTTGTCGTTCTGACGTCCCCGGCTGGGAGGTAGCGTAAAATGCAGTACCTGTTAATGGCGGTCTTGTTTACTGTCAGCCTCTCTGTGCAAGGGTCTGTTCTGGCCCTGGCGAGGCCGGGGGGCGTCCATCCCGATTTTTTGTTGCTGCTGGTAGTCGCGCTCGCCCTGCTTTCCGATGCCCGCCGCGGTGCCGTGCTGGGCCTAGCCGCTGGCCTGCTGCAGGACATCCTTTTTTCTGCTCCTCTGGGTTTTTTTGGCTTTAGCAAAATGATGGCCGGGGCTTTGGCGGGAATGTTGGCCCGTGAAATCTACAAAGACTTTCTGCCTGCGCCGGTGCTGATTGTCACGGTTTTGACTCTGGTCAGCGAGATAGTGACCTTTTTGCTGATGCGCCTGTATTTTCCCGTAGCGATTTCTTTATGGTCTTATCTTAGCGATGTTTCCCTGCCACGCATGGCCATGCATTTTATGTTCATGATTATCCTTTATCCCTTTCTTTACCGTCTGCAAAAACGTCATTTGCTTTTTGCTGAGAATGAAAGCTAAACGGTGGTGCTAAATAGTAAATGAACAAATACATGCTCGAGCGAATACGGTTTTTTATGATGATAGTTCTGCTGGTTATGCTGCTGCTGGTGGCCCGCTTGGCCTGGTTGCAGATTTACCGGCACGATTATTATTTTGCCAAGGCCGAGAATAACCGCACCAGGGAGTTGCCTGTCACAGCGGCGCGAGGCGAAATTTATGACCGTCACGGGGAGTTGCTGGCCGGTAGCCGTCCCGGCTTTACCGTTTCCCTGCTGGATTTCCCCAAACATGACCGGCCGGAGGTTATCCGCTTTTTGAGCGAGTTGCTGAAGATGGAAGAAGGTCTGATCCAAAAGAAAATTGCGGCGCAACGCTTCAGAACCTTTGCGCCTATTCGCCTGAAAAATGACGTTTCTGCGGAGGTAGTGGCTAAAATCAGGGAGCGGCAACTGGAGTTGCCTGGCGTCATCATTGAAACTGAGCCGGTGCGCCACTATCCGAGCGGCAGCCTTGCGGCCCATGTGCTCGGATATGTCGGCGAGATTGGCCCAGAGCAGCTACGCAGGCTGGCGGAACAGGGCATTTCTTATCGCAGCGGCGATAATATCGGCGTCTTTGGCCTGGAACGCGCCTGGGAGCAAACTTTGCGCGGACAGGATGGCCGCCTGATAGTGGAAACGAATCGTTACGGGCAACGGGTGCGCGTGCTGGGCAAGAAAAACCCTATTCCGGGGGGCAGACTGCACCTGACGCTGGACGCGCGGTTGCAGCGCATTGTCGAGCAGGCGTTCTCTGAAACGGTTACAGCAGCGCGGCAACAGGGGAATGACCAAGCGGGCCGGGGGGCGGTTGTTATTTTGAACCCTAATAATGGTGAGATACTGGCCATGGCCAGTATCCCCGCCTATAATCCTAACACGATCAGCAAGGATATTGACGCCCTCAACGCTGACCCGAACAGTCCTCAGAAAAATAGAGTGATTCGCGGTGGCTACCCGGCCGGGTCGACCCTGAAAATGCTGGGGGCAGTGGCCGGGCTGGAAGAAGGGGTGCTCGGTGAAAAAACACGAATTATTTGTACCGGCAGAAAAATATTTTTCCGTGGAGAGCGACCTCGCGCCTGCTTTCGCGGAACTGCGCACGGCGCACTGAACGTGGTCGAGGCCCTGGCCAAGTCGTGCAATATTTTTTTCTTTGAGCTTGCTCTGCGCCTCGGCATAGACACCTTGGAACGCTACGCTCATGATTTGGGGTTTGGGCAACCGACCGGCCTCCTGGACATTGAGGGAGAGGAGCCCGGCGTTTTTGACAGCCGCAATTCGCGTCGTTCCCGGAACGTGCGCTGGAACATCGGCGACGTACTCTCCGTGGCTATCGGCCAGGCGGACACACAGATTACTCCTTTGCAGTTGGCCAACTATGCGGCAATGCTGGCTAACGGGGGCCTCCATTACCGTCCCCGCCTGCTCCAGTCGGTGACAGACTACCGCGGTGAAACCGTTTACCGGGCTGAGCCGGAAGTCCTCAGACGTCTTCTATACAACGAGGAAACGTGGCGGGTTGTCCGTCAGGGCATGGAAGCAGTTACACTGCCGGGTGGTACGGCTGCCTCGCTGCGTCAGCTGCCGGTACGGCTGGCTGGCAAGACCGGTACGGCTGAAACCGGTGTCCAGGGCACGGACAGAAGGCCTCATAGCCTTTTTGTCGGCTATGCCCCGGCTGAAGCGCCGGAAATTGCTATCGCGGTTATTGTTGAGCATGTTGAAACCGGCACAGTTGTCCCGCTCGTGGCCAGGATAATCAGTGAATATTACCAGAGTGAGGCCAAGAAATAAGCGCGGTGTGCGGCTTTTTCAAGGCATGATTTGACGCTATTTTAGCGTACAGGCAGGATTTTGCCGGTTGTTGCCGAAGTAGCATCCGTTAGTTTTGGTTATTGTGGCACGGGGGGCTTCTATGAAGAAAATAGCTGTGGAGTTTAAAGGAACAAAAGAAGGGCTGACCATCTACTGCCTGGATGGAGTCAGCTTTGCAGATGTTATTGCTGATTTGGGACAGCGCCTGCGCCAAAGGGCGACGTTTTTTGCCGATGCAGAGGTACGCATTGATGTCGGGAACAGGCTACTCTCAGAGGAAGAAAAGGAGCAGCTTGTCAGGGTTATCCGCGATAACAGCCGGCTGAACCTGGCAGAAATCATGACACAGGCTGACCGGTCCGTTGTTGTGCCACCGGCGCGGCGACGCGGCGGCATTGATGACCTGCAAATGGAAGGGTTTAAGGAGGGGCGCTCCCTGGTGATTAAGCGGACGCTTCGCTCCGGTCAGGGTGTCCACTTTCCTGGGCATGTCACTGTAGTTGGCGATGTTAATCCCGGCGCTGAAATTGTCGCTGAAGGCGATATTTTTGTCTTCGGCACGATTCGCGGCATTGCTCATGCCGGAGCAAAGGGAGACCGGAAAGCCTCGGTTGTAGCGCTGCGTCTGGCGCCGACGCAGTTGCGTATCGCGGATGTAATTTCCAGGGCACCGGATAAAAATCAGCCGCTGCCCGACCAGGCTGAATATGCCTATATCGCTGATGACCGGATTTTAATTGCTGCCATCGTTACTAAGACAGCTGCGCCAGAGCGCTAGGAAGGGTGAGGGAAATGAGCGAAGTCTTAGTCATTACCTCCGGCAAAGGCGGCGTTGGCAAAACGACGACCGTGGCCAATCTGGGGGTGGGGCTGGCTCTGCTGGGGAAGAAAGTGGTCTTGATTGATGCTGATATCGGCTTGCGCAATCTGGACGTGGTCATGGGGCTGGAAAATCGCATTGTTTATGACCTAGTAGACGTGGTAGAGGGGCGCTGCCGGACTAAACAGGCTTTAATACGTGATAAACGCTTTGAGACGCTGTTCCTGTTGCCTGCCGCGCAAACCCGCGACAAAAGCGCCGTTACCCCGGAGCAGATGAAAAAACTGTGCGAGGAATTAAAAGCAGAGTTTGACTACATACTGGTTGACTGTCCTGCCGGAATAGAACAGGGTTTTCGTAACGCCATTGCCGGCGCAGACCGCGCCTTGATTGTTACTACGCCGGAAGTTTCTGCTGTGCGCGATGCCGACCGTATTATTGGCTTGCTGGAAGCGGCGGGGATGGGAGGGCCGCGCCTGATTATTAACCGCATCCGCCCTGACATGGTTAAGCGTGGAGATATGATGGATATTGACGACATTCTGGAGATTTTGGCTATCGAACTGATTGGCATTATCCCCGATGATGAGAAGATTATCGTTTCTACCAACCGCGGAGAGCCAGTTATTGCAGCGGACAATGCTGTGTCAGGGCAGGCTTATCGCGGTATTGTCAGGCGCTTACTTGGAGAAGAAGTACCTTTCCAAGACATTTACAGAAGAAATTCCTGGTTTGGCAAGCTGAAGAAAATTATGGGCCTTGGCGGCTAGGAAGGAAGTGCAGCTCAATGAATATCCGTGCTTTGCTTAATATCCTGACCGGCAGACAGGACAGCAAGGGTATAGCTAAAGAGCGCCTGCGAGTGCTGCTGGTTCACGACCGTGCCGGTGTCTCCCCAGAATTTTTAGACCGGATTAAGGAAGAAATTATTCAGGTAATTTCCAAATACATGGAAATAGATGAAAAAAATACCCAGATTATTATTCACCGCTCTGAGGGAACGGCTGTCCTGGAAGCTAACTTGGCGATCAAGGCTATTCACCGCCATGTCTGATTCCTTGACTTTCCACTTTACCGGAGGTGGAGAATCTTTTATAATTAGTACGGGACCTTTCCCGTGCTTTTTATTTCGACCGGAGGGAATAGACCTTGTTTGACCGTCGTCTGTTCCGTAATTTTG
This sequence comes from Dethiobacter sp., assembly GCA_018333395.1. The sequence continues at coordinate 24,501 of JAGXSQ010000141.1, read as the reverse complement.
ACTTTTTACTGTTGCTGATTGTCTGCGCCATTATGTTTGTTAGCCTGTTGGTCATCAGTAGCGCCACGCTGGAGAATGGCTCCGGGGACCCCTTTTTTTATGCTAAACGGCAGGCTACCTGGATTATCTTGGGGTTGCTGGTTTTGCTGGCAACTCTTAGTATCGACTATACACAAATCTATCGTCTGGCGCCTTATCTTTACGTTTTAAACTTGCTGCTCCTTATAGCGGTTTTGTTTTTCGGCAGGGAAGCAGGTGGCGCTCAGCGCTGGCTGGATTTAAAAATTTTTGATTTCCAGCCTGCGGAGTTTTCTAAAATTATCCTCATTGTTTCGCTGGCACGTTTGTTAGCGTCACGCGAGGGAAATTTTGACTCTTTTTTTAGCACCGTTCCTGCCCTTATCCATGTTTTAGTGCCGACAGCACTGATTCTGCGGCAACCGGACTTGGACACCTCCATTGTGATCATTGTCATTGTCTTTTCGATGCTTTTCATGGCGGGAGCGAAAATGCGGCACCTGTTGCTCTACATCGTGCTGGGCGCCGCCTCAAGTGTCCTGTTTTATTTTTATGGCATGCAGCATTATCAGAAAATGCGCTTCGTTGTTTTTCTTAACCCGGGGAAGTACCCGCTCGGCTACGGCTACCAACTAATGCAGTCCTTGATTGCAATCGGTTCAGGGGGCGTAGGAGGGAAAGGATTGTTTGTTGAGGGAACACAGAGTCGACTTGCTTTTTTGCCGGCACAGCACACCGACTTTATCTTTTCTGTCCTAGCTGAAGAGACGGGCTTTCTGGGGGCGGCGGCGCTACTTGTGCTCTTTGCCCTGATGGTTTTTCGCATACTCCGCACTGCCGCCAGCGCTAAGGACACTTTCGGCGCCCTCGTCTGTACCGGTGTTGCCGGGATGTTTACTTTTCAGATTTTAGTAAATATCGGCATGGCTACCGGGGTGATGCCTGTTGCCGGGCTGACTCTGCCGTTTATGTCGTACGGAGGTAGCTCCTTGGTGTCAAACTTGATAGCTGTGGGCTTGGTGCTCAATGTGGGCATGCGCCGCCACAAACTGACGTTCTAGAATATTTCTCTTGTCAGGAGAATATATATCCCTCAGGACAAACTGCTCTGGGGGTGGACAGCGTGCGAAAAAAAAGGAATAGGTCGCTTTCCCGCTCTTTGCTAAGGGAACAGCTGCTACAGAGGACTGCCAGGGGAAAAGAATTTTGGGAAGAGCCTTCTGCGGAACGCCGTCAGCTGCACTGGGGAAACGTTCCCGGACAATTGCTGCGTCCGCTGCATGAACACTTTTTTGAAAAGACAGTGGCGGCAACGCTGGCCGTGATTTTTTTTGGACTATTCAGCTTGCTGGATTTTCCACTGACAAACAGGATTACGGACACGGCCCGTTACCTTACGGTCCATGAGACAAGCGCAGAGAAAGTGCTGGAGCAGGTGCGGCCGGTAGTGGCTTCTTTCCGTGATTTTGACTGGCGGCGCCAACCTGACGTTGTGGAGGACACGCCCGCCGAGGAAACCATGGCAGCTCCGGTTAGCGGTGTTTTGCTAAGTCCCTATGGGACGAGGCTAGATGCTTCCGGACAGAGGCTGGAGATGAACTACGGTATTGATGTGGCGGCAGAAGCCGGAACGCCTGTGTACGCAGCACTGTCCGGGACAGTAATGCTGGTCCAGGAACACCCTATCCACGGGTTGACGGTCTATCTGGCTCATGGTGAAGATCTGAGGACCATTTACAGCCGCTTAGCCGACCCTCAGGTGGTTGCCGGTGACACCGTCAGGCAAGGTGAGCAGCTGGCCGTGGTTGCTGCACATCATTCCGGCCAGGATTTTCTGCACTTTGAAGTCTGGAAAGAAGGCCGGCCGGTGAATCCCCAGGAGTTCATGGGTCCACTTCACTAGGTGAAGGAATTGAAATTCAGTAGCGTAAATGGGGTTGACATCCGTTTTCACTGGGTCTTCGTGCTCCTGCTTTTTACTCTCGGGTTTCTTGGCTACCTGTGGGAAACGCTGATTTTATTTATCCTTGTCCTAGCCCACGAGGTCGTCCACCTGCTGGTGGCCCGGGCACATGGCCTGGGAGCAGGGGAAATTATGCTCTTCCCCTTTGGCGGTGTGGCTAAAGTTGAAGATGTGCTGGAGCTAGACCCGCAGGTGGAACACAATGTGGCTTTGGCCGGGCCGTTGTTTAATTTTTTCCTGGTTGCTGTTTCCCTGGTATTCTATGCCAACATACCACCCTGGCGACAAAGCGAAATGTTCCTTTTCTTTATTCGCTGCAATATCGTCCTCGGGTCTTTCAACTTATTGCCGGCCTTACCGCTTGATGGCGGGCGTATTTTGCGTGCCAGACTTTCAGCGACTTTAGGGTTCAGGCGGGCCACAGAGTTGGCCATACGTATCAGTCTGTTGATTTCCGCGCTAATGGCGATGCTCGGTTTTTATCTCTATTTTCTAGGGCATTTTCACGCGACGCTTTTTGCCGCCGCTTTTTTTCTTTATTACGCCGCCTCCCGCGAACGGACGGCGGCCATCTATGCTTTTATTCGCAGTCTGACTAGGAAGAAACAGGTTTTTCTAGCCGAAGGCGTCATCCCGTTGGTGACGCTGATGGCGCTCGCCGATGCCCCGTTAAAAGATGTGCTTCGCCTGTTTGCCATGAAAAAGTACCATCGCATCGTGGTGGTGGAAAAGGATGGGCAAGTGCTGGGTGAGGCTATGGAGCATGAGGTTGTGGAGGTCTTGATGCAGAGAGGAATTTCTGCTACCATGCGCTCCGTCTTACGGCGAAAATAGAGACGCAGGAAGGGTTTGACATGTAAGATAGCGAAGTATTGCTAAAAATGCCGTTTGCGAGAACAATAATAGTAGTGTCTATTCTTTCTCTACCGGAGGCTGCCATGTTTTCTTACCGCGAATATCTGCTGGAAAAAATTCTGCCGCGGGTGCAAAAACCGACCCGCTATCTAGGTAATGAGCTTAACGCTGTCAGAAAGGAGCACCACACCGTCCGCTTTAAGGCGGTATTGGCCTTTCCTGACTTGTACGAAGTGGGGATGTCGCATCTAGGTTTGAAAATTCTCTATCATATTGTCAACGAGACAGAGGAATGGCTGGCTGAACGTGTCTTTGCACCGGCCCCAGACCTGGAGTCGCTCCTGTTGGCGGAAAACCTGCCGCTTTTTTCCCTGGAAACATCAACGCCGCTGGCGTCCTTTGACTTAATAGGCTTTACGCTGCAGTACGAACTGTCTTATGCCACCATTTTGCAGATGCTGATACTTGGCCGGGTGCCACTTCTGGCGTCACAGCGCGGTGAGGGCGACCCACTGGTGGCCGGCGGCGGTCCAGGCGCTTTTAATCCCGAACCTTTGGCCGACTATTTCGACTTTTTTGTTCTCGGGGATGGAGAAGAAGCGCTGCCGGCGGTTATCCGGACCCTGACGGGAGAAAAATTTTCTTCCCGGCAGGACAAGCTCCGTCATTTGTCCCAGATTAGGGGAATTTACGTTCCAGGGCTGTATCAGGAAAAATTTACAGTTTCAGGGCGCTACTTAGGCACGTTTCCTGTCCATGAAAATCTCCCGCCCCGTGTCCGTCGGGCGGTGCTGGCGTGTTTGGAGCAGGCACCTTATCCTAGGGCGCCGGTAGTCCCGTATGGCACCATTGTCCACGACCGCCTTGTCTTGGAGCTTTTTCGTGGTTGCACCCGGGGTTGCCGTTTTTGTCAGGCGGGGATGGTTTACCGTCCGGTCCGGGAACGGAGCGTGGCCAAGCTCAAAAAGCTGGCGCATGAGATGGTCAGGCGCACCGGCTATGAGGAAATGGCCCTCAGCTCTTTGAGCAGTGGTGATTTTGGGGCGATCTGCCAGGTAGTGGAGGAGCTGGGACGTGAATTGGCCGAGAAAGGCGTTTCTCTGTCGTTGCCTTCCCTGCGGCTCGATTCTTTTTCCGGGGAACTGGCGCAGCACGTCCGGCGTATTCGCAAAAGCGGGCTTACCTTTGCTCCCGAGGCTGGTACACAGCGGCTACGTGATGTGATTAACAAAAATATCACGGAAGAAGACTTGCTGGCTGCTGTTACGGACGCTTTCCGGGCCGGTTGGTCGGCCGTCAAACTATATTTTATGATTGGCTTGCCGACGGAAACAGACGAGGATCTGCACGGCATCGCCATGCTGGTGCGTAAAGTGGTGGAAGCCTACCGGCTGTCAGGAGGGCGGGGTAAGCCGCGGGTAGCAATTTCTGCCGCTGTTTTTGTGCCCAAGCCGCACACCCCCTTCCAGTGGCAAGGCCAGATTCCCCGGCAGGAAATATTGCGACGGCAGGAGTATCTGAAGCGAGAGTTGCGCAGCTTTGGGCGTGAGTTTCAGTGGCACGATGCCGCCTCCAGTGTTCTGGAGGCGGCCTTGGCTCGTGGGGGCAGGATGCTCGGGGCCATAATTGCGCGGGCGGCAGCACTAGGCTGCCGGTTGGACTCTTGGGACGAACATTTTTCCTATACCCGCTGGCGGCAGGCTTTTGCGGAACACGGATTGGACCTCGAAGAGTACGCGGTCCGTGACCTTAACCCGGAGGAGCCGTTACCCTGGGATCACCTTGACACCGGCGTCGCCAAACACTTCCTACTGCAGGAGTGGGCGCGTGCTCTGGCCGGAGAGGTGACTGCTGACTGTCGTGATGGTTGTCTTGGCTGTGGCGTTGTTGCGCTATGTCAGGTACCGGAGGACAGTTGCCGGTCTGAGGGCCGCCAAAGTGAAGGAGTATGTCACGATGCGCTACTGGATTAAATTTAGCAAAGATAAAGAACTGCGCTTTATTTCCCATCTGGACCTCTTGCGCAGCTGGCAGCGAGCCTTGCGCCGTGCCTGCCTGCCTGTAGCGTACAGCGCTGGTTTCAATCCTCACCCGCGCCTCTCTTTCGCCTCGGCGCTGCCGGTTGGCGCTACCAGCGAGGCGGAATACCTGGATATTTTTTTGACCCGCCCCGTAAGTGCGGAGGAGTGGCAGCGGTTACAAAACACCCTGCCGGAGGGCCTGGTACTGCTGGACTGGCGGGAAGTCCCCGTTGAGATTGCCGCTTTGATGTCGCTTATCGGCGCAGCAGGCTGGCTCTGCGAAGCAGACGAGCAGGAACAGGACGTGCTGGCCGCAGCGATACAGCAAATGTTGTTGTCCACAACCCTCTCCGTAGAGAGAAGCGGGAAAAAAGGTAAGAAGATGCTTGATTTGCGGCCGTTGCTCCTGCGTCTGGAGCTTTGCGGGCGTGACGTGCGGATGGTGCTGAAAATGAACCAAGAGGGGGGGGCGAAGCCGCAAGAGGTGCTGGGAGCACTGGGTCTGCCTGCGGAAGCAGTCCGGACGCACCGGATCGGGCTGTATCTGGCGGTGGGAAAGCGTCTGCAGTCGCCCCTAGCGGTATTGTGGCATAAAAACGAGGTGGCTATTGATGCCCAAAAAGATTATTATCAACTGTGACAACAGGCAGACTCGGGTGGCGGTGCTGGAAGAAGGCCGACCAGTGGAAATCTATCTGGAACGGCCCGTCCACCTGCGCGTGGTAGGCAACATTTACAAAGGGGTGGTGGCCAATGTCCTGCCGGGCATGCAGGCTGCTTTTGTCGATATAGGCCTGGAACGTAACGCTTTCCTCTACGTCGACGAAGCCGTGGTGCCGGCCGCCGGGGAGATTGCGGGAGACACCTCCAGGCGCGCCAAGGCCATTGAGCGCCTGCTCCGTCCGGGGGAAGAAATTATGGTGCAGGTGGTCAAAGAACCATTTGGCAACAAAGGCGCTCGGCTTACCCGACAAATCACTATTCCCGGCCGTCACCTGGTCTTAATGCCGACGGCGGAATACGGCGGCGTTTCCCGCCGTATTGAGAACACGGCGGAGCGCGAGCGCTTAAAGCAAATCATGGCCACGTTGCGCCCAGAAGGCATGGGGCTCATTGCCCGCACGGTGGGTGAGGGGATGGAGGAGGAAGCCTTCCGGCAGGATCTGCAGTTTCTTCTGTCGCTCTGGGAAGGCATCCAGTCTCGCTTTCAGCAAAAGCAGGCTCCGCAACGTCTCTATCAGGACCTAGATCTCATTTATCGGATTATCCGGGATCTGTTCAGCGAGCAGATCGAACAGTTGCTCGTGGATACGCGCTATGAATATGAGAAAATTCTCGAAGCTCTGGAATACGTGGACCCCAGCTTAAAAACGAGTGTCAGTTTATATAGCGGCAGAGAGCCCATTTTTGACGCTTTCGGCGTGGATGCGGAAATAGAGAGGGCGCTTTCCCGGATCGTTTGGCTCGACTGTGGCGGCAATCTAGTCTTTGACCATACGGAAGCACTGACCGTCATTGACGTTAATACGGGCAAATATATCGGCAGGACTAGCCTCGCGGACACGATTTTAAAAACCAACCTAGAGGCGGCCGCTGAAATTATGCGGCAGATCAGACTGCGCGATATCGGTGGCATCATCATTATTGATTTTATTGACATGGAAAAAGAGGAACACCGCCGCCTGATTTTGGAAAAAATGGCCAAAGAGTTAAAAGATGACAGGACCAAAGCACACATTCTCGGACTGACAGGACTTGGTCTGGTGGAAATGACCCGGAAGAAAGCGCGTCAGGGCTTAGGGGCCGTACTGCAACAGCCCTGCCCCTACTGTGAAGGTCGCGGCAAAGTTCTCTCGGGAGATGTAGTCAGTGCCAAAATAGAAGCGCAACTCCGCCACCTTCTCCGGAATCTTGATGATGAAGCGGTGTTACTGGAGATGCACCAGCATGTGGCAGGGTTATTTATCGGCCCGGGGGGAGCGTATTTGCGCAAATTGGAGGAAGAAACGGGCAAGAGCGTTTTTGTCCGAGGCAGCGAGACGATCCATGTGGAAAAATACCGGGTAGTGACTACCGGCAAAACAGAGGCGGTGGCTGGCTTAGCCTTCCCTGTAGCGGTCGGCGAACGACACCAGGTTACTGTTGAGGAGCCCCACGCCGGCAACCCTTATGACGGCGTAGCCCGGGTCAGCGGTTTTGTCCTTGATGTCCGGGGCGGCGGCGCCTATGTCGGCGAATGTGTAACGGTGGAGATCACGAAAGTAGCCAAGACTTTCGCTCGCGCCAAAATTATCGGGGATGGCTACACCAATGAATCTTTTTAAGCTTAAAGCAGACTTTAAACCGCAGGGAGACCAGCCGCAAGCCATCCGCCAACTGGTGGAGGGCTTAAAAAAAAGTTACCGGCATCAGGTACTGCTCGGTGTAACCGGGTCGGGCAAGACGTTTACCATGGCCAACGTGGTTGAGCAGGTGCAGCGGCCGACACTTGTTATCGCCCACAACAAAACACTCGCCGCACAGCTTTGCAGCGAGTTCAGGGAATTTTTTCCTGATAATGCGGTGGAGTACTTTGTCAGCTACTATGACTACTACCAACCGGAAGCGTATTTGCCGCAGACCGATACCTATATTGAGAAAGATGCTTCCATCAACGACGAAATTGATAAGCTGCGCCACTCCGCTACCAGTGCTCTCCTAGAGCGCCGGGACGTGATCATCGTGGCCAGTGTCTCCAGCATTTACGGCCTAGGTTCGCCGCAGGAGTACCGCGACCATGTAATTTCCCTGCGGACAGGCACAGAAAAGAGCCGCCAGGAGGTGATCAAGCGTCTGGTGGACAACCAGTACGAGCGGAACGACTACCAACTGGAGCGCAACCGTTTCCGCGTGCGGGGGGACGTTCTGGAGATTTACCCGGCTTCTTTTACAGAGAAGGCGGTGCGGGTGGAATTTTTTGGTGATGAAATTGAGCGCATCAGAGAGATAGACACCATGACTGGCGAGGTGCTGGGCGAGCGGCAGCATATCGCTATTTTCCCGGCTTCGCACTTTGTGACCTCTCGGGAGACGCTGGAGGCGGCCATGGTTGATATCCGCCAGGAACTGCATCTCAGGCTGCAGTACTTGCGCACGCACGGCAAGCTGCTCGAGTCGCAGCGACTCGAGCAGCGGACCAAATACGACCTAGAGATGATGGAGGAAATAGGCTTTTGCTCAGGCATAGAAAACTATTCGCGACATCTGGACAGGCGGTTGGCCGGAAGCCGGCCAGCCACGTTGCTCGACTATTTCCCGCCAGACTTTTTACTCTTTATTGACGAGTCACATGTAACAGTTCCGCAAATTCGCGGTATGTACGCCGGAGACCGCTCGCGCAAAGAAACTCTGGTGGATTTCGGGTTCCGGCTGCCCTCAGCACTGGATAATCGCCCGCTCAAATTTGACGAATTCGCCGCTCTAGTCAGCCAGGCTGTTTATGTTTCGGCCACTCCGGGGCCGTATGAACTAGAGCGGGCTGAACAGATGGTGGAGCAGATTATCCGTCCCACCGGCTTGGTTGATCCGCAAATTTCGGTACGCCCTGTCAAGGGGCAACTTGACGACCTGTACGGCGAAATCCGCCAGCGAGTGGCGCAAAACGAGCGGGTGCTGGTAACGACGCTAACCAAACGGATGGCGGAGGACCTGACCGAGTATTTCCGGGAGATGGGTCTGAAGGTACGCTACCTGCATTCGGAAATCAATACGCTGGAGCGGATGGAAATTATCCGAGGCCTGCGCTTAGGGGAGTTTGACGTGCTGGTAGGCATCAACCTGCTGCGTGAAGGACTGGATCTGCCGGAGGTATCTCTTGTGGCTATCCTGGATGCCGACAAGGAAGGGTTCCTGCGGTCGGAAAGGTCGCTGATCCAGACTACTGGCCGCGCGGCGCGCCACGTACATGGTACGGTAATCATGTACGGTGATAAGGTGACCGAATCTATGCGCCTAGCTATTGACGAGACAGATAGGCGCCGGTTGCTGCAGCAGGAATTTAATCGCCAGTACAACATTACGCCGACCACAGTGCAAAAAGCAGTCCGCGGCGTCATTGAGGCAACCCGGGTGGCGGAAACTCCGCTGCCCGGCTACCTGCAAAGCGACAGGCTGCAGACTATGACAGCGGCGGAGCGCAAAAAAATGCTGGCCGACCTGGAAAAAGAAATGAAAAAAGCGGCTCGCGATCTGGAATTTGAACGTGCCGCACAGCTTCGCGACCTTCTCTTTGAGCTGCGTAAATCATGACTACCATATTATTTGCACGCTGTATCCGGCAAGTTGCGGATCGGCCGTCAAAACGGGCCATCCTTCGACCTGGGCCTGGGCGACAATCATCCGGTCAAAAGGATCACGGTGGAAATCCGGAAGGCTATGCAAGTGCAAAGCATGTTTCATTTGGATGGGCAACGGGGTAATAGCGTTAACAGACAGTTGTTCAGCGATGAACGAAGCAATGTCGGCCGGCAGGTTTAGCTTGCCCAGCCTGGTTTTAATGGCGATTTCCCACCCGCTGGCCGCGCTCAGGAAAAGAGCATTTTCGCCGTTACCGATAATTTGCCGGGCTTTCTGTGATAACTGGGGGGCATCACTTATCCACCACAAAAAGGCCTGCGTATCCAGAAGTATGCTCACAGATTTTCAAACTCCTGCAATAAGTCAGCCGGCAACGAATCGTTAAAGTCCGGCGAAATAAGCACTTTGTCCCTGGCGCTGCCGGGGACGCGCTTTGACGGCCTGTCAGTATAAGGAACCAGCCGGGCCACCGGTTTGCCGGCCCTGGCGATGATTACATCCTGCCCTTCACTGACTTTTTTTAACAGCATGGATAGGTTAGTTTTTGCCTGGTGAATATTAACCAACATCCCGCTCACCTCTCCTTTAGAGTAAACTAAGTCAAGGACTAAGTCAAGATAAATTGCTGGGCAAAGAGCTTTTTATGCCGGTCGGAAAATGATATAATAGTAACGCTTACTGATTTTTTACTTGGGGGCTAATTCATGGTACACGACAGGATCATCATCCGGGGCGCGCGGGAGCATAATCTAAAAAACATTGACGTGGAGATTCCCCGCAACAAGCTGGTAGTCATCACCGGCGTATCCGGTTCGGGCAAGTCTTCGCTGGCGTTTGATACTATTTATGCCGAAGGACAGCGGCGTTATGTGGAGTCGCTGTCGGCTTACGCCAGGCAGTTTCTCGGGCAGATGGACAAGCCGGATGTGGATTATATCGAAGGGCTGTCGCCGGCTATTTCCATCGACCAGAAGACCACCTCCCGCAACCCGCGATCCACGGTGGGGACGGTGACGGAAATTTATGATTACCTGCGGCTGCTTTTCGCCAGGGTGGGACACCCGCACTGTCCGCGCTGCCGTATTAAAATCGCTCCACAGACGGTGGAGCAAATGGTGGACCGCCTGCTGGCTCTGCCGGAGGGGACTAGACTACAGGTACTCTCTCCGCTTGTACGCGGCCGCAAGGGAGAGTATAGCAAGCTTTTTCAGAAGGCGCGGGCCGATGGTTTTATCCGCGTACGGGTGGACGGACAGGCGCGTGAACTGGAAGAGGAAATCAAACTGGAGAAGAACAAGAAGCACACCATCGAGGTAGTGGTGGATAGGTTGGTGATTCGGAGTGCCATGGCTCAACGCTTGGCCGACTCTCTGGAAACGGCGCTTAAATACGGGGAGGGCTTGGTGCTGGTGGAGATTGTAGGTGGCGAGGAGCTGTTCTTTTCCTCTTTGTTTGCCTGCCCAGAGTGTGGTTTCTCTTTTGAGGAATTGGCTCCCCGCATGTTTTCCTTTAACAGTCCGTATGGTGCCTGCCCTGAATGCAGCGGTCTTGGCAGCAAAGCGGAAATTGACCCGGAGCGGGTAATTCCTGACCGGCGGCGTACGCTCTCCGGCGGGGCCATCGCTCCCTGGCGGGCGGGGAATAACGGTTACTACCAACAGCTGTTGCTGGCGGTGACGGAACATTTTAGTCTGGACACGGAAGTGCCGTTCGAGCAGCTGCCGCGAGAGCAGCAGGAACTGTTACTCCAGGGCAGCAGCGAGCGCGTGCCCTTTAGCTATGAAGATGCCTCCGGACGGACACACCGCTACCAGTTGCGTTTCGAAGGTGTAGTGCCAAGCCTAGAGCGCCGTTACCGCGAAACTACTTCAGAGCAGGTTCGCGAGGAGCTGGAAGGCTATATGTCCCACAGCCCTTGTCCCAAGTGCCGGGGAACACGCCTGAAGGAAGCGAGCCTGGCGGTAACCGTGGGAGGGAAAAATATCGCGGAGCTGTCGTCTTTGACTGTGGAGCGGGCGAAACTTTTTCTGGCCGATTTGTGTTTGAGCGACAAAGAACAGCAAATTGCTCGTCTGGTATTGAAAGAAATTCAGGCCAGGCTAGGGTTTTTGGTCAATGTTGGCCTGACTTACCTGACGCTTGACCGGGCGGCGGGAACGCTGTCCGGCGGTGAGGCACAGCGTATCCGTCTGGCTACCCAGGTCGGCTCCAGCCTGACCGGAGTGCTCTATATCTTGGATGAGCCAAGCATCGGCCTGCACCAGCGGGACAACGCACGCCTGATACAGACGCTGCTTTCCCTGCGGGACCTTGGCAATACAGTCATTGTGGTGGAACATGACGAGGAGACCATCCGCCGGGCCGACTATGTGCTGGACATCGGACCGGGTGCCGGTGCGCTTGGTGGGGAAGTGGTGGCAGCCGGGTCAGTGGAGGAGATTATCCGGGTGGCGCAATCGGTGACAGGCCTTTACCTGTCCGGCAAAAAAAAGATTGCCTTACCGGAGGTGCGCCGCTCTCTGAACGGAAAATGGCTGGAGATTTGCGGGGCGCGTGCTCATAACCTGAAAAACATTCATGTACAGATTCCGCTCGGCGTTTTTACCTGTGTGACGGGAGTTTCTGGCTCTGGTAAGAGTACGCTGGTCAATGATATATTGTACCGGCGGCTGTCTATGGAACTGCATAACGGGCGGGAGAAGCCGGCCGAGCACGATGCTCTTCTCGGTATGGAGCTTCTGGACAAGGTCATTGATGTTGACCAGTCACCGATTGGCCGTACACCACGTTCCAATCCGGCTACCTATACCGGAGTTTTTGACCACATTCGGGAGCTTTTTTCCCGGACAAATGAGGGGAAGATGCGCGGTTACAAGCCGGGGCGTTTCAGCTTCAATGTCAAAGGCGGCCGCTGTGAGGCCTGCCGCGGTGACGGTATCTTGCGCATTGAGATGCATTTTTTGCCTGACGTTTATGTCCCCTGTGAGGTTTGTAAAGGCGCGCGTTACAGCCGGGAAACGCTGGAAGTGCGTTATAAAGGGAAAAGCATTGCTGACGTGCTGGCTATGACGGTGGCTGAAGCGCTTACTTTTTTTGAGGCCATTCCGGCCATCAGGCGCAAACTGCAGACGCTGGCTGACGTAGGGCTTGGGTACATTCGTCTCGGGCAGCCGGCGCCGACGTTGTCTGGTGGTGAGGCGCAGCGTGTCAAGCTGGCCACTGAGTTGTCTCGCCGCAGCAACGGCAAGACGTTATATATTCTGGATGAGCCCACCACGGGACTGCACAGCGATGATATCAATAAACTGCTGGACATTCTGGACAGATTGGTGGAGAACGGCGACAGCGTCCTGGTAATTGAGCATAACCTAGACGTGATTAAGCGCGCCGATTATGTGCTGGACCTCGGACCGGAGGGCGGCGATGCCGGCGGTCTGGTGGTAGCCTGCGGTGCGCCAGAGGAAGTGTCCGGGGTGGAGGGCTCCCATACCGGCCGCTTCCTGCGCAGAGTGCTGCCCGGAGTTTCTCCCGGGAAAAGAGCCGCGTCATAAAAAATTGCCATTTCCTGAGCGGGGGAACTCGGATGAATAAGGATTTGCCGGAAGCAATCCGGGAAAAGCTGCCGCTCCTGCCGCGGCGGCCGGGTGTCTACCTGCTGAAAGACAGGCAGGGCAGGATTATCTATGTGGGCAAGGCCCAGGACCTCCTGCAGCGGGTGCGTTCTTATTTTCAGTCGTGGGAAAAGCTGTCGCCCAAAGTGCGGGCCATGGCGGAACGGGTCAGCGACCTGGACTATACCGTGACGGACACGGAAATGGAAGCGCTGATCCTGGAGAACAACCTGATTAAGGAGCATCAGCCGCATTATAACATCAACCTGCGGGATGACAAGCAGTACCCTTATCTCCGGGTAACTGTGCAGGAGTCGTTTCCGCGCCTGCATCTGACGCGCCGTATGGAGCCTGACGGAGCCCGCTATTTCGGTCCGTACACCGATGCCGGAGCCCTGCGCGAGACCATCCGGTTATTGCGGCGTTTTTTCCCTTTCCGCCACTGCGTGGCTCTGTTTTTGCCCGGGCCGCGCCGGCCCTGCCTTAACCGGCACATCAGGCGCTGCCTGGCCCCCTGCGCCGGGGAAGTGACTGCGGAGGAATACAGAACCATGGTTGACGAGGCGCTGCTTTTCCTGGAAGGCAAGCGGAACAGGCTGCGCAAAGAACTGTCGGAACGGATGCGGGCGGCGGCGGAACAGCTGGACTTTGAACAGGCGGCCAGGCTGCGCGACCAGTGCCGCGCCCTGGAGATGGTGCTGATCGGGCAAAAACTGTCTGACCCCAGGGGTGGCGACCATGATGTGGTGGCCCTGGCCAGCGGTGAGCAGACAGCGGTTGTGCAGCTTTTTGCTGTCCGCGGGGGGAAGCTGACCGGGAGAGAACACTTTCACCTGACCAATCCCACGGGGGAGGAAGAGCCGCAGTTGCTGGCGGCGTTTTTGCGGCAATACTACGCTCGCGCCAGTCATCTTCCGCCGGAAATCCTCCTTTCTTTGGATGTTCCGGAACAGGAGCTTCTTGCCGCTTGGCTCAGAACACGCCGCGGTAGCTGTGTCGGGATGCGTGTGCCAAGACGTGGTGCCAAGAAAGAACTGCTCCGGCTGGCTACCGAGAACGCCGGCCTGTTCCTGCGGCAGGAGATATTGCGGGAGCAAGCCAGAAGCCCGCAAGTAGCGCTGAGTGAGCTGGCCGCGGCATTAGGACTGGGAGAGCTACCCTGCCGCATAGAGGGCTACGACATTTCTCACCTGCACGGTGAAGGAACGGTAGCGGCTATGGTCGTCTTTGACGGTGGGCTGCCCCATCCCGCGGCATACCGGCGCTTTCGTGTCCGCACGGTAGATGGCCCGGATGACTACGCTTCTTTAAAGGAGGCGCTGGGAAGACGTTTGGCCCGCCTGAAAAAAGCGCTGCAGGAGACACTGGCGCAAGCGTCCGCTGACCCCTTCCAGGTTGTCCCCGACCTGATACTGGTAGATGGTGGCGCCGGGCAGCTAGGCGCCACGCTACAAGCGTTAGAGCATGCCGGATTCACATCCATTCCGGTCGTCGCCCTAGCCAAGGAAGCCGAGCTTATTTATCGGCCTGGCGACCTGGAGCCTCTGAATCTTCCCCGGAATTCCCCGGCTCTGCAGCTGCTGCAGCGCATCCGCGATGAGGCGCACCGTTTTGCGGTGACTTACCAGCGCGTTCTGCGCGGAGGTGCCAAGCGCGGCTCCCTGCTTCTGGAGGTCCCTGGCATCGGTGAAAAGCGTAAAATTGCCCTGCTCCGGCATTTTGGCAGTCTAGCTGCTTTGAAGAAGGCTACGCGTCAAGAGTTGGCGGCGGTAAAAGGACTGGACAGAGCAACGGCTGAGCGACTGTATTCCTTTTTGCAGGAAGATGTTGACTAGACACGACTGATCCAGGCCAGCAATTTGGCGGCTAGGTGACGGGCATGGCGCTTGGCTGCCAGCCCGTTTAAAGCCTGATCACCGCCTTCTTTCCGTCTATCCGTGCGTAACGTGTAGTAGACTTTTCCGAACTGGCGGAGCAGAAAGCGCAGCTGTTCCTCCTCGCCCAGGTTGCTTGCTCCGCATAGTAGTGTGTGCGAGAAGGGCAAATAGTAGGCAGGGGAGGGTAGACGATAGTCAAGGCAGTAAAGATGCAGGTGCTGCCCGGCCACTGTCAGTCTAGGCAGTAGGTTGCTGCCGTCTAGGATGCTAAGGGCTTTCTCCACTACGGCCTCCGCAGGTGCTTTTTCGGTCATGGGAAAAGCGAAACCTGAAAGGAAAAAAGAGAGCTCCACGAGATGGCTACAGACGGTGCTCAGGACGACTTCGTTGCTCTGGTGCCGGGAATTAGCAGCTGCTGGCATGGCCGCGAGCAGCTGCCGGAGGACGAACAGGCGGGCTCCAGGCAGGCCGGCAGCGTAAAAGATCGGCCCGCGCTCTGGATGGACAGACATGCCGTCTACGGCACCATCCGAAGAGTGAAACTTGCGTGGCTTCCCGCTTTCGCGGGAGTGACGGGGAGTGTTTTCAGGACGGTTAACAAACAGGCTATGCCAGACTAGGCGCAGTTCTTCTTTTTCCAGGGAGAGCAGTACGAGGCTGTGCTCGCCTGTTGCGGACGACCCCAGTGTTTCCAGGATATCCTGCAGGTAGTCTTTTGCCCACTGCACCGGCTCGGTAAGGCAAATACTTTGGTCTCCTGAGAAGGCCATTTTCTTACCCCCTGGTTTGTCATCGTTCTATGCTAGTATTAGGGTGAAGGAAAGAAATATGTTTGCGGAGCCGCGGTAATTCCGGGTTAAATCGCTAAAGTTTGACATTGAGGGCGGAAAAAGGAAATCGTGATCAATTTGTCGAACAGAAGTTGCTGTAAAAGAGTTTCTTCCAGCTGGAAATAGGTGCTTCTGTCGTGTTATTATGATCAGGACGGGAGAGGTGAGCCGCTTGTCTTTTAAACTTTTGGCGCTTGATTTGGACGATACGCTGCTAAACGGGCAGTTTCGCATTTCGCAGGAAAACCGGCTGGCCATTCGCGGCGCCGCCCGAAAGGGGGTGCTCGTTACCTTGGCTACCGGCCGAATGTTCCGCTCTACCCTCCCTTTTGCTAGGGAACTGGAGATTGACTTGCCGCTGATTACCTATCATGGTGCGCTGATCCGGACGGTGGAAGGGAAGACGCTTTATTACCAGCCTGTGCCACTGGCGGCGGCCAAAGAGATAGCGGACATCTGCCGTCAGCGCCGCTTACACGTCAACGCCTATCTGGATGATGAACTGTTTGTTGCTGAAGAGAACGAGTTTTCCCGCTACTACCAAGCTATTGCCGGCGTTAGGGTAACGGCGGTTGGGGATTTGGCCGTTTTTTTGTCTGTTCCGCCGACGAAACTGACCGTTATCAACCTCGAAGGTGGCCTTGATGAACTGATGGACGAACTGAACGCTCGTTTTGGCCACCAGTTGGCTATCACCATTTCTCGGCCTTATTTTCTGGAAATTACGGACCGTTTGGCTACCAAAGGCCAGGCGCTGAAATTTTTGGCCGATCTGCACCGTATTCCGCGGGAGCAGGTGGTGGCGATAGGCGACAGCCTAAACGACATCGACATGCTCCTTTATGCCGGGATCGGCGTAGCTGTCGCCAATGCCCGGCAGGAGGTTTTGGCTGTTGCTGATGTCATTACTGCTTCTAACCTCGATCACGGGGTAGCGACTTTTATCCGGCAGTACTTATTTGACAACGGGGAGGAAATCTCTAATGAATGAAAAAGATGTCAGGGAACGGGCACGGGAGCGGCTGAAGGGGTTTTGCTGCGTTTGTCCTCGTTGCGACGGACAGGCCTGCGCCGGCGAGGTTCCCGGTTTCGGAGGAGTTTTGACCGGCAGCTCCTTTGTCAACAATGTGGAAGCGTTGGCCATGTACCATCTCAACATGCGCACCATCCACCAGGCCAGTGAACCGGATACGGCACTCCATATCTTCGGCAGGTTTTTTGCTACGCCGATTTTAGTTGCGCCTCTCACCGGTGCTTCTTACAATATGGGCGGTGCGCTCAGTGAAAAGGAGATGGTTTCCTGCTTGGTCAGCGGGGCCAGGACGGCCGGATCCTTTGCCTTTACCGGTGACGGCGCGGAAGAGGAAATTTTTACGGCGGGCACGGAAGCCGTCAAGGCGGCTGGAGGACTTGGCATACCGGTTATTAAGCCGCGCTCCATGGAGGCCATTACTGTGCGTATCCGCCAGGCCGAAGAAAGCGGCGCTTTTGCTGTCGGTGTAGACATTGATGGGGCCGGGTTGGTCACTATGGCCCTTAAAGGTCACCCGGTAGGGCCGAAAACTTTCTATCAGCTGCGGAAGTTGGCGCAGCTGACCGGGTTGCCGTTTGTTCTAAAGGGCATCATGACTGCCCAGGAAGCGGAAATGGCCGTGGAAATCGGCGCGGCGGGCATGGTCGTTTCCAATCACGGTGGCCGTGTGCTGGATGGTACGCCGGGAGTGGCCGAAGTGCTGCCGGAGATTGTGGAGCGCGTCAAAGGAGAAATCTTTATTTTCGCCGACGGCGGTATCCGTAACGGTATTGACGCGCTGAAAATGCTGGCGCTGGGGGCCAATGCCGTCTTGGTGGGGCGTCCGGCACTGTGGGGAGCGTTTGGTGGCGGTGAAGCTGGTGTACGCCTGCTGGTGGAGAAGATGACGGCGCAGCTGCGGCACGGGATGCTGATGACCGGCTGTATCAACGTCAAGACCATCGACCACCACGTTATCTATTGAAGATGTTGCTGCTAGCTGACTTGCATATCCATACTGTTGCCAGCGGACACGCCTACAGCACGGTACAAGAGATTGCCAGCGCCGCCAGCGAGAGAGGTCTGGAGTTGCTGGCTCTGACAGATCATGGGCCGGCTATGCCTGGTGGAGCGCATGAATATTATTTTGGCAACCTGCGCGTCCTCCCAGAGTGCCTGTATGGTGTGGAAATCCTGCACGGTGTGGAGGCTAATATTATGGACGTGCAGGGCAAGCTGGATCTGCCGGAGGTCTACTTGCAGCGTCTGGATATTGTCCTAGCTGGTTTGCATGTTCCTTGCCTGCCACCGGCAGATAGAGACCGCAACACGCAGGCCTTGGTTAACGCTTTGCGTAACCCGTATGTCGATATTATCGTCCATCCGGGCAACCCGGACTTTCCTATCGACTTTGCAGTAGTGGCACAGGTGGCAGCGGCTGAGGGCAAAGCCCTGGAATTAAATAACAGTTCGTTTCTGGTACGGCAGGGCAGTTGGGAATATTGCGCGGAAGTGGCACGTTTTGCTCAGCGGTTTGGCGCCTTGGTTTCCCTCGGCAGTGATGCCCACTTTTCGGCGGATGTCGGTAAATTCGGACGGGCCATTAAGCTGGCGTTGGAGGCTGGAATTTCGCCGGAGCAGGTGCTCAACACTTCGGCCGAACGAGTGATAAACTTCCTGACAGCTAGAGGGAAAAAGCGTTTTTGCTAACGGGGGGGGTGAGCGGGTGCAACGACACGAGGAGTGCCTGAAAAAAATTCCTCTTTTTGACGGCTTGGCTGATGAAGAGCTGTCGATGATTGCTGCTTTGACGGTGGAAAAGGTGTATAGGAAGAATGCCTTGATTTTTTTGGAGGACGATCCGGGGGAAGGCTTGTTCATTATCCAGCAGGGGCGGGTTAAGATCAGCAAAAATTCGGCTGACGGACGGGAGCAGATTCTGCATATCTTGAAAGACGGGGATGTTTTTGCGGAGGTCGTCCTCTTCGACCAGGGAGTTTACCCGGCTACGGCGGAGGCAGTCGAGGATACCCGCGTTTGGCTGTTGCGCAATGAGGACATGGAGCGCCTGCTGCAGAAGCAACCTAAGCTGGCGGTGAAGCTTTTGCGCTTGATGAGCAGGCGACTGCGCCAGTCCCAGCTGCTCATCCGTGACCTGGCACTCCACGACACGTGTGGACGCCTGGCCGGGCTCCTGCTGCGTTTGGCGTGCCGGGAGGGCGAAAAGGCTGGGGGCAGAATTATCTTGGATCTGGACTTGACGCGCCAGGAGTTGGCCAGCATGATTGGCACCTCGCGAGAAACGGTGGCCCGCATCCTAAGCCGCTTCCAAAAAGAAGGCGTCTTAGTTCTGGAGAAGCAGAAAATTGTTATTCTGGACGAGCAAAAGTTGCGTGATTGGACATAATGGGCTATGGGGCAGACTAAGCACGGAGGTGCTTTTTTTGTGCGCATCATTGCCGATCTGCACACGCATACCGTTTACAGTCATGGCCGGGGTACGATTGAGGACAATGTGCGCGCGGCCTGCAAGCGCGGTCTTTGGTCGGTCGGCATCACGGACCACGGCCCGAACCATCTTTTTATCGGCATTAAAGGGCCGGCGGCGTTCCGGCGCATGCAGCAGGAAATCGCCAAGTTACGTTGTCGCTATCCGCAGATAGAGATACTTTTTGGTGTGGAGGCCAACATTATTGATGTCGATGGTACCATTGACGTCCCGCCCGGCATTTTGCAAGAAATGGATCTCCTGCTCGTCGGCTTCCACAAGCTGGTCAGACCGCGCAGCTTGGCGGCGCTGAAGGCCGGGGCGCAAAACGTAGTGGCCGGCTGGACCGGCCGAAGATCCCTCTCCTTGCGTCGCCTGAACACGGCGGCCATTACGGCAGCCGTCCGCCGCTATCCCATCGATGTTATTACTCATCCTGGGCTGCAGTTTGACATTGATACGAGTGAGCTGGCCGAGGTTTGCGCTGAACAAGGGACGGCGCTGGAAATCAGCAGTGCTTACTGTGCGAAACTGGAGGGGTATGTGAGGGAGGCGCTTAAGACCAGCGTCCGTTTTGTCATCAGCAGCGATGCCCATGAACCTGAGAGAGTGGGTGATTTTACGTGCGCTTTGGCGCTGGTGGAACGCGTTCCTGTGCCGCGGGAGCGCCTCCTGAACTTGGAGGAAGGCGATTGTGTACGACAAGGCAGGAAAACCAGACCCTGAAAAGGAATTAGTAAGCACTGCAAGCACAGGGGGGGGTACGGTGGAGAGCATCCGTTTTGTCATTATTACCGGCCTGTCGGGCGCCGGCAAGAGCCAGGCGATGCACAGCTTTGAGGACCTAGGCTATTTTTGCATTGACAACCTGCCGCCGCTCTTAATCTCCAAATTTGCGGAACTGGCGGCGCAGTCAGGCGGGAAGATTAACCGTATTGCCTTGGTTTCGGACGTACGGGGCGGGGAATTTTTTGCCAGACTGCAGGAATCGCTCGACATGCTGGCCGATGTAGGGCTGGACTATGAGATGCTTTTTCTGGAAGCGGACGACCAGGTCTTGATTCGGCGCTTTAAGGAGACGCGCCGTCGTCATCCGCTCGCGGCTCAAGGCAGTATCGCCGAAGGCCTCCGAGAGGAGCGCCGCTTGCTCTCCGCTTTGCGCGTCCGGGCAGATAAAGTAATCGACACTTCGGAATTATCTCCGCAACAGTTGAAGGAAGAAATTACCTCCCTGTATGCACCTGACGGGGAAAGAGACCATATGCTGATTACGCTAGTAGCTTTCGGCTTTAAATATGGCATTCCGCTGGACGCTGATTTGGTGTTCGACGTGCGTTTTCTGCCCAATCCCCATTATGTAGAGCACCTGCGTCCGCTGACCGGGCAAGATCAGGAAGTTAAAAACTACGTTTGGAAGTGGGCGATTACACACAAATTTTTTCAGAAGCTGGTCGACTTGATTGAGTTTCTAGTCCCTTGTTACAGTAAAGAAGGTAAGCCTCAGCTTGTGATTGCCATCGGCTGCACTGGCGGGAAGCACCGCTCTGTAGCTATCGTTGACGATCTGGGAAAAATGCTAAAAGGGAAAAACTATGAAGTGATTGCGGAATGTCGTGACCTTGACAAAGCCTGACTAAGGGGGCGGTCAATTATGGAAAACAGTGATAACCACCAATGGAAAAACATGCGTGTAGCTGCTATCGGCGGCGGTACAGGTTTGGCTATGCTGCTGCGCGGTTTAAAGAAATACACGGCCAACTTGGCGGCTATCGTTAATGTGACCGATGACGGAGGCAGCTCCGGCAGGTTGCGCCAGAACATGAACATGCTGCCCCCAGGGGACATCCGCAACTGCCTGTTAGCGCTGGCCGACACAGAGCCGCTGCTGGAAAAGATCTTTCAATACCGTTTTACTGCCGGCGAAGGACTGGAAGGACATAACCTCGGCAATCTTTTTTTGGCGGCGCTGTCCGATGTCTTTGGATTTGAAGAAGCACTTGCTGCGGCTGGGAAAGTGCTGGCTGTCAAGGGAAAGGTTTTGCCGGTCACTTTGGATAAATTGCATCTGGTGGCGGAGTTCTACGATGGCAGTCAGGTTATGGGGGAGAGCCGGATTCCGGCGCAGCGCCGCAAAATAACGCGCTTGCGGTTGGAGCCAGCTTGCTCCGTGGTCTATCCTGCTGCCAGGCAGGCTATCCTGGAGGCCGATTTAGTTGTTGTGGGTCCCGGCAGCCTGTACACTAGTGTTCTGGCTAATCTCTTGGTATCTGGGGTAACGGAAGCGATACGGGAAAGCAGCGCGTGTAAAGTCTACGTCTGCAATTGCATGACCCAGCTAGGGGAGACGGATAATTATACGGCCGCTGACCACCTGCAGGCAATTGAAGACCATGTCGGAACAGGTCTTTTTCACGCTGTTATTGTTAACGCCGATTTGTCTATGCCTCCGGAACTGTTGCATAAATACTCCCTGGAGGGAGCGAGGCCTGTGCGGCCAGACCTGCAGCGGCTTCATAATTTTCAGTTCAGGGTTCTGACCGATGATTTGCTCTTTCGTGAAGAATTGGTCCGGCATGATCCGGACCGGTTGGCCAAATTATTGTTGTCTGTGGCGCAAGAGGGCGGAAAAAAGGAGCAAGTGCCTTTCCGGCACCAAAAGAGGTGCGTGCCGTGACCTATGCTCTGCAAGCCAAGAGTGAACTGGCTCGCCGCGAGTTGGGACAGGAATGCTGCCAACAAGCGGAAATGACCGCCTTTATCCGTTTAGGCGGGAGCATTGAGCTTTCCGGGCGGCGGCTGTCGCTCCAGGTAGTTACTTCCAACCCGGCGGTGGCGCGTCGCGTCTTTAGCTTGTTTAAGCAGGCCTTTAGTCCAGCTGTTCCTGAGGTGCTGGTACGGAAAAAAATCCGTCTGCGCAAAAATAATATCTACCTGCTACGCCTTTCCGATTCGCCAAAGGTGCAGGCTTTGTTACGGCAACTCGGTTTTTTGCAGCGGGAGACTCTGGAGAACAAGGCAACTGCACTGACGCTCGACAGCAAGTGCTGCCGGCGTGCTTATCTGCGCGGTGCTTTTTTGATCGCCGGATCTTTATCCCATCCGGGGAATTCGTATCATCTGGAAATTTATACTGATTACCAAGAACAGGCGGAAAACCTCGCCGCCTTAATGGATGTTTTTGGCTTAAAGCCGAAAATAACGGCGCGTAAAAACGGCTTTTTGGTCTACCTGAAAGAGAGTGAGCAAATCGGGGAGTTTCTGAACATTATCGGTGCCCACACCACCCTGATGGATTTTGAAAATGTCCGTATTTTGAAAGGTATTCGTAACCAGATCAATCGCCTAGTCAATTTTGAGACGGCCAATGTCAACAAGACAGTGGAAGCGGCGCTTAAGCAGGTGGAGGCCATTCACGCGCTTGCCCGGAGGCCGGGACTAGCAGCTCTGCCTCCGCCACTTAAACAACTGGCGGAGGTGCGCCTCGCCCATCCCGAAGCGAGCCTGCAGGAGTTGGGAGAGTTGCTCATACCGCCGCTTGGCAAGTCAGGAGTAAACCACCGCATGCGCAAGCTGGAAAAAATGGCTCGCCAGCTGTGGACGAAAGAAAAATAGGTAGCAGGATTCTACTGTCTTCCCGGCGAATCTAAAAACAACCCGAAACCGCCTTTTATCGTTGCGTAGGAAATTATACTGGACTTTCCCACGCCATAGGGGAGACAAGGCGCGAAGCGTTTTCTTATTTGTCATGGGTCGCTTAGTACGGCATAGAATGTACCGGAGAGCAAAGGCGCAGGGCATCTGGAATCCAAGGGAGAGATATTTGTTCCATGCGTATGTCCCAAGGCCTAAAACTTGAGCAGCATCAGAGGCTATTTATGACGCCGGAGTTGCAGCAGGCCATCGGCTTGCTCCAGCTTTCTTCGCTTGAGCTTTGTGACCTGATCCAGAAAGAACTGCTGGATAATCCGGTTTTGGAGTTGGATGACGGGGAAGAAGGCGAGAAAAAGGGGGACGAACCCGGCGAAACGGAGCATGAAAAAGACGCTATTGACTGGGAGCAATACCTGCAGGAGGTAGGGGTTGAGCCGTCGCCAGGGTTTAGCCAGCGTCAGACAGACGAAGGAGTACCCTTTGACCATTACCTCAGTAAAGAACCTTCGCTGCAGGAGCGTCTTCTGCGGCAAGTAGGACTTTGCCGGATGGCAGAAGTAGACAAGAGGATGGCGGAGTTTCTCATCGGCAATATTGACCAGAACGGTTACCTGCAGGGTGAGCTAGAAGAATTCGCCCTGCTCTTAGGAGCGGAGCTCCGGGAGATGGAGAGCGCCCTGGCCGTTATCCAGCAGTTTGACCCTGTCGGCGTAGGCGCCAGAAATTTGCGGGAATGTCTGCTGCTGCAGCTGCGGGAAAGGGGAGACGTTCATCCGCTGGCGCAAAAAATCATTGAGCTGTACCTGGCAGATGTAGCGGAGAACCGTTTCAAAAAGATTGCCCGGGAGCTGCAGGTGGAAATCGGCCAAGTTCAGGCGGCGGTTGATTTTATCCGTACACTTGACCCAAAGCCGGGGCGGTTTCTTGGCGATAACCGTGACGTACGCTACATCGTACCGGACGTATTTGTGGAAGAAGTTGACGGGGATTACGTGATTCTGGTCAATGAGTTCTCTGCTCCGAGGTTGACAATCAACCCCTACTACCGTTCGTTGCTGGCCAAGGAAACAGGCGGGTCCCTGACCGGTTCCTTTATTAAAGGACGGCTAGATTCGGCTTTGTGGCTGTTGCGCAGCATTGAACAGCGCCGCCGGACACTTTACAAAGTGACGGAAGCGATTGTTCGACGGCAGCGTTGCTTTTTTGATGAGGGAATCAGGTTTTTGAAACCGCTCGTCCTGCGGCAGATCGCTGAAGAAGTGGGTGTGCACGAATCGACTGTCAGTCGTGCTACGGCTAACAAACACGCCCAGACGCCACGCGGTCTCTATCCTTTAAAGTTTTTTTTCGCTTCTGGCGTGGAAGGCAGCCAAGGCATAGTTTCTGCGGAGTCAGTCAAGAGCCATCTCCGGGAAGTAATTGCGGCGGAAAATATTTACTCTCCTCTGAGCGACCAACAGTTGGCAGAGCTGCTCATGAGGCGGGGAATTACCGTTTCCCGGCGGACGATTGCCAAGTACCGTGAAGAACTGAACATTCCTTCCTCAAGCAGGAGAAAACGTCACTAAAGGAGCATGTCAGGCGCCGAGGAGGCGCTTTTTTATAGCAGCGTGCCCAGATAAGCACGTGTTATCTTGCCGGTGCAAGTCCGGTTGGGGTAAGTGCCAAGACGCCCCATAGCTAGGATACCTATGTAGGGAGAAATCCGTGCGTAGAAGCGTATCGACGAAAGTACCTGTCAGAGACAGGGCGAGCAAGTTACCAGACCGCAACATTAAGTGAATCCTGCCGCGTCGACAAAAAGGCCTCGCAAGGGGGAAAAAGAGAAGTCGAGCCTCGT
>JAGXSQ010000140.1 GCA_018333395.1 Dethiobacter sp. | reverse complement strand
ATTTCGGCGGGCGGTAGCGCCCGGGCCGGTTTGGCGGGGAGCCCTTTATAAACCAGGCCCGGTTCTATACGTCAGTGTTGGTGCCAAGCATCTCCGCTACTGACGGTAATTCCACATCGGCAATCTGCCAAACGATATCCATGTTCACGCCAAAGTACTGATGGATCAGGCGATCCCGGGCTCCAGCCATCTGCCTCCAAGGCACACCTGGATATTTATCGCGAGCATCCTGAGATATGCCCTTAACCGCTTCTCCAATGATCTCAATGTTCCGGATGACAGCGTCCTGTGTCCTCATATCAGCAATGAATGAATCATAAGACATTCCGGCAACATAGGCTAACACTCGCTGAGCAGCCTTCTGGATGTCACCGATGAGTTGATTATCCGTCCTACTGGACATAGATAACGCCGTCCGAGATGTTTTTAGATACATCCCTATTTCGAATCGCCTGGAGGCCTGCCGGCGTCAAAAGGTCCACCTTGTGACCAAGTAAGCCCTCAAGGTAGTCTGCAAGATCCATGAACCTAAATCCTATCGGCCTATTGAATTCGACAATTATATCAACATCGCTCGAGTCATGGGGCTGATCGCTGGCAACAGAACCGAATATCCCTATCCGGGCTACGCCGAATTCTTCGCGAAGGTAGTCTCGTTTCTGCCGAAGCAACTGCATCGCGGCGTCTCTTGATAGCATCCGGCATCACTCCCTCTTACGATCATTATACCACGGTGGAAATTGGGGACGGGTTCATATTTACCGCCGCTCCGCGCCCTGCTAATAGGCGCTGTTAGTAGGCGGCGCTGTGTGCTTCCGCGATTTCGGCGGCCAGGTCGGCGCGCCGGATGGACACAGCTTTGCCGGGGAAGATCCTGTTTTTCTAAAAAAAAATGATCCCCCGGCACGGTTTTTTGTTTTTGCCTGCACGGTGTCATCAAATCCCTCGATCGTCTGCCGGCGGAGTAGCTGCAAGCGAGAAAGCACCGACACAGGTTATTTTCGCTGCCCCCCAGCCTTTTCCTGCCGCCGCGTAAAAAAACACAGACGAATTTCAACACCCCACCACATGGATTCTGCCCTGCGGCAGATCAACGGTCTTCCAGTAAATCTTTTCTTCCCACAGTTTGTCGCTTTCGCGGTCGAAGATAACAAGCCAGCCTTCACGCGCGCCTAATTTATCCATATACGCCCCCAGCTGCTCTAAGCCGTCTTGCTCCGTCCTGCTTTTGCACAGGAGTTTCAGCGCACCCGGTCCTCGTGCAGCCTCTCCAGCAGACTGTCGATCTGGGACAATTGGGGACGAGTTCAGATTTGACACACAAGCCCAATGCCTCGAAGCTATTTGAAAGGGTTGATAATCCGGATTCTTTCCTCTATGACTTGCCCGTCCTGCATATCTTCCGAGTACAGAATAGAACAGTTTTTTTCCAATGCAACGGCCAAAATCAGACTGTCCCAGTAAGCATAGTTATGGTTTTTGACTATACTCAAAGCCTTGCTTATAGACACTTCTTTTATAAGCGCCACTTCAAACTTCTGCCAAAACCTATCTGCCAATACTTTTAATTGCTCAATATTTACAGCATACTTTCTATTCATAACCCAAATAAACTCGTTAATAACTTGGGTGCTGATAACTATGCTTTTTCTTTCCAGAATACTAAGCGACATATCCTTCTTGTCCGGCTCAGTCTCCGAGTATGAATAAATAAGAACATTAGTATCTACAAATACCTTATCTTGCATATATTTCATCCCTATCAAACTTCCACTTCTTTGTGTCAATTTTAATCTGATCGGTCAGCAGGTCTCTTTCTATATCTCTTTTTAACCTTATTGTAATTTCTACATCACGATCCTTAAATTCTTCAGGAAGTTCAATTATTAGTGATTTGTTCCTGACCCTTGATTCTTTTTTGACAATTAGCATTATTTAACACCATCCTCCCGGCATAGTCATCGGCCCCACCTTGTCATACATAAATGACATCTTGTTCTATCCTGCGTCTCAGGGTTTCGTTCATTTTTTCTCTCAGCCTCACAATATCAACTTTGCAGCCAAAAGCCTCCTCAACCATCTGTTTTATGCCGATCAGGCAAAAAAGGTCAGGCCTTTCAAGCTCGACAACAATATCGATATCGCTCCCCTCTCGAGCTTCACCTTTGGCATAACTGGCAAAAAGTCCAATTTTCTTAGCGCCAAATTTTTGTTCAAACTCAGCCTTATGCTCAGAAATAAACATTACAATATCTTCTTTGCTGGTTGCTCCCATTGGAACCTCCTGGTTTTTCGTTGCTTATTGTCAATTAAACAATAACAAGGGCCTGACGCAACGCCTCCGCTACCTGTTCATGGAGGGCGGGTGCCAGCTCCGGCCAAAGGGGCTGGCTAAGGACTTCTGTGGCCAGGGTCTCGGCTGTCGGGCAGGAGACGTCAACGTCGGCGTAAGGCGGCAGCCGGTGGAGCGGTAGCGGGTAGTAGACCATGGTTCAGTGTCTTTTGTAACCAGCGCGCCGGCGGCGATGAAAGACTCCTGGGCTATGGTCACTCCCGGCAGGGTGATGGAAGCACCGCCCCCGTACCGATGATCGTATTGGCGCCGATTACCAGGGGGGGAAGTTCGCCCTCGATTTTCACGGTGCTGGTCTTGGCTGGCTTGGGTTGCTTGCCTAATACGCTGTTGTCGCCCACAGTGACGCCGTCACCTAAGACCGTTCCCGGATAGATGGTCACGTTATGGCCAACCGTCACGTCCTGCCCCAGGCAGACATGCTCCATGATGACGGTAAACCAGGCGATGCGACAGTTTTCCCCTATGGTTGCCGCAGGATGGACGTGATTTATTGGCTTGTCCATCTAATTTCCCCTTTCTGCAAGAATTGGGGACAAGTTCAGATTTAGCCCTCAAGTAATCTTAACAAATCGTCCTTCGACAGTCCGGCCTGCTCTAATATCGACAGCAATGTTCCCTTCGGGATTTCCTTTCTGTCAGGAACAATTACAAGGCGCGTTTTATTATCGTCCTTCTTTACAAAAGCAATATGGCTGCCTTTGCCCCTCTTCGGCGCAAATTCAAAACCATTCTTGAGCAAGACTCTGACAATATCTTTTGATGACAGGATGGGAATTTTGGTCATTACAGCGTGATCTCCGCATGAGAGATAAACTTTTCCTTAGCTGTAAGACTTTCTTCAAAATCCTCCATCAACCCAAGTACTTTCGCATTTTCAAGATAAAGCTCTACGGCTTCTTTCAAATTCTCCACAGCCTCTGAGATAGTGTCGCCGGCACTTGCAACCCCTAGCTCAGGACACTTTGAGACATAGGCTTCCGTTTCTTTCCAGACGATCAATGTGTAATCAAGGACCTTCACAAAAAACCTCCTCAAAACACGTAATTGCTTCGACTCTATCATTATACTCAATGAACAATAAACTAGACAACTTCTATATTTTCATTTCAAAGACCTTGGTCATCTCGGCCACCGCGGGAGAAGATACCGGCACCACATGCCGGATGGTCTGGGCATAGAAGGTATAGGCTACATCCAGGCAGGCCGGGGTAATGCCGCCCACCACCTTGGAGGTGTTTTTGGTGGTGTAGCGCTTGTTCCCCGGGTCCACCCGCTCAGGGGAGAAGGCCAGGAAATATTCTTGACCCACCTTCAGGCCGGTGGCTTCCAGTCTGGGCAGAATGACCTCCTGGGTAGTTCCGGGGTAGGTGGTGCTTTCCAGGGCGACCAGTTGACCGGGACGGAGACGCTTGGCGATTTCACTTTTAATTCCGCGGCTACCGGGAAAGCGGCATCTTTGGCCTGTAAAACGTGGGAATCCATCTGCTTTAAAAACCCCCCTTGCCGGAAGTGCGCTACGGTCTTGTAGGGTCAGGGCTTGCCCTGCCTGGGGGAAGTTGGGGACGGGTTCATATTTACCGCCGCTCCGCGCCCTGCTAATAGGCGCTGTTAGTAGGCGGCGCTGTGTGCTTCCGCGATTTCGGCGACCAGGTCGGCTCGCCGGATGGACACAGCTTCGCCGGGGAAGATCCTGTTTTTCTAAAAAAAAATGATCCCCCGGCACGGTTTTTTGTCTTTGCCTGCTCGGTGTCATCAAATCCCACGATCGTCTGCCGGCGGCGTAGCTGCAAGCGAGAAAGCGCCGACACAGGCTATTTTCGCCGCCCTCCAGCCTTTTCCTGTCGCCGCGTAAAAAAACACAGACGAATTTCAACACCCCACCACATGGATTCTGCCCTGCGGCAGATCAACGGTCTTCCAGTAAATCTTTTCTTCCCACGGTTTGTCGCTTTCGCGGTCGAAAATCACCAGCCAGCCTTCACGCGCCCCTAACTTATCCATGTACGCCCCCAGCTGCTCTAAGCCGTCCTGCTCCGTCCTGCTTTTGTACAGGAGCTTCAGTTCGAGCGGATACTTCTTTCCGGCGTAGAGCACACACAGGTCAAAGCGCCGGCGCCCGCTGGCATATTCGCGGATGATCTTGCCGCCGGCATTTATGACCCGCTGCAGAAAAGCCTGCAGAATAAGATGCGGCGCGGCTTCCTTGTAGGCATATTTTTCGATCCAGATTTCGCTGTTTTCCCGCCAGAATTCTTGGAAGGCCTTAAGCAAACCGTTCATGTCTATCCTGTCCGGCAAAAGCCAGGGTATCTGCGGTACTTTGCTTGCCAGGTTAAACTGCGTATCCTGTGTCAGTGTCCGGATAAAAACCTCTCTGTAAATGGGGTTGGCAGCGACCATTTCACCCGCTGCCATTTTGATTAAGCCCAGATCCAGACAGTACAATGTATCGTCCGAACTCAGGCTGATCGCATTTTCTCTTCCCGTAATGACCGGCTCGATCACTTTGCGCACTCGGTCCTCGTGCAGTCTCTCCAGCAGACTGTCGATATGCACATCGCGCCTTAAGATAATGGCCTGCACGGCCTGCTCAATCATTTCCGCTGTAACCGGCTTTGAAGTGTCGTTTTTCAGCTGCTCTTCAATCACTAGAACAGCGACTGCGTTCACCAGCCACGGCTGCCCATCGGTCCACCAGTAAACTTTTTCAACCGCTCTCGGTTCAAAGATCTGCCCTGTTGCCTCCGTATGCTGGCTATACAGGGCCCGAATTTCTTCCTCCGTAAAATTTTTAAGCGTCAATGCTTTGCTGACAATATTAAAAGGACTGGCGGAGCCCATTGTTTCGGTATCTTGGCGGATTTTACCCTTGTAGTCGCGGATATTGCGCATCCCCACCAAGGCGAGCGAATGCATGAACGGCGCTCGTCCCCGATTGATATAACCGTCTCTTAGCTGCCGCAGAAAGGTGATCAGTGTGCCTTCGCTCAGGCAGTCGGCTTCATCAAAGAAAACCACGAGCGGTTTATCTAGGAGACCACAGATGTGATAAAACAGCTCTTTTATGCAAATAGCCAGCTCATTTTTATCTGTTTTGCCTGCGGCGTCAATGATTTCTTTTTTAAAAGGCAGAGCGGAGATTTTGACTGCCGATATTATGCAGTTGAAAACCTGCGGAATGCCTCTTTCCGGTTCGGGGAAAGACTGTGCGGCCTCCAGTGAACAATAGAGGGCATAATAGCTTCCTTCCTGGTTGATGGTCTGCTCCAGGCTGTTAAGCAGTGTGGTCTTTCCGCTCTGGCGCGCGGCATGGATCACAAAGTAGTGCTTGTTCATAATTAAACTGCGAGTCTCGGCTAACCTACTTTCCGCATCCAGCATATAATGCTCGTCCGGAAAACATGGCCCTGCTGTATTAAACCGTCTCATGCCGATTCACTCCTTTTAAAACAGTTACTTCTTCCTTATCTTGTCCCGGCCTTAAATAAAACGTTTACAAAAAGCGGCCAGCAGCCTGCCGTATGGGCATAGGCATGTAATCCCCTTGATGACGCGCATGGCTTACCAGACAGCTTTTCAAACTTTATCTCATTACCTGCGCCGGAGCTTGGCTAAGGCGCGTCCCCAAAAATTGCTGCGCCCGGAAACAGGGCCGGGACCGTGGCCCGGGAAGACGATTTCATCTCCGGCTAGCACAGCTTCCGGGTTTATGCAAGTTATAACCTGGGCAGCTTCTGCCCCGGCCAGCTCTTCCAGCCGCAGCAGGGCGGCAGGCCAAAGGGGGGGGCGTTTACGGGGGCAATGGGCATCGCTGCCCATAAAGTGCACCAGTCCCTGGCGGGCCAATTCTTCGGCCAGTTTTTGCACCCTAGAACCAAATTCCCCCGTCAGGCTGCCGGTGTTAATCTGGACCAGGGCGCCGCGCTCTACCAGAGTAGCCAGTAAGGCTGGGTCTTCCCGCAGCCTGGCGTTTCGCTCGGGGTGGGCCAGGATCGGGGTAATCCCGTCCAGCAGCAGGGAAAAGAGGACGTTTTCGGTACAGGAGGGGATTTCCTCGAAGGGGAGCTCCAGCAGGAGATAGCGCCGGGCGTTGTCCAGGGTGGGGATAGTACCGGAGGCCACTAAGCGGGGAAGTTCCGAATCCAGATAGGCCTCGGCTCCTGGGTAGACGGTTAAGGCGCAGTCCAGGGAGCAAAGCCTCTTGTTAAGGTCTTGAACCAACTCCAAAACCCGGCCGGTCTCGGGGTACCGGCCGGGTACAAAGTGGGGGGTGGCAAACGCCCCGGTCACTCCCTGGCCGACCAGTTGCCGGCAAAGCTCAAGAGCTTCTGCCCAGGTGCCGGGGCCGTCGTCCACCCCCGGCAGGAGGTGCACGTGGAGGTCAATCATCGGTACCGCTTTTTTCACCGTAGTAATAGTAGTAGTGGTAGTCTTTGGCTTTGCGGCGTATGCCGTTTAACACGCAGCCGATAAGGCGGGCCCCGGCGTTTTGCAGGATGGACTTGGCCTCCTGGACCATGTCGATGCGGGCGTGGCCGACATCTATAACCAGTAGCACCCCATCGACTAGGGGGGCCAGGAGGGCGGCATCGGTTACTGTGATTAGGGGCGGACCGTCGAGAATAACGCATTCATGCCTGCTTTTCAGCTCTTGCAACAGCGGCGGCATGACCTGGGAGCCGAGCAGTTCGGCAGGGTTGGGAGGGATCGGACCGCTGCTAATAAGGCTAAGCTGGGGAACGAGGGTGTTGTTCGTGACACTGGCGGGGTCCCCCCCTTGGACTAAAATAGAAGTTAGCCCTCTTGCGTTACGCTGTTCAAACAGGCGGTGCTGCATCGGCTTCCTTAGGTCGCAGTCGAGCAGCAGCGTTTTTTTGCCGCCCTGAGCCATAACGACGGCCAGATTAGCTGCGGTAAGGGATTTGCCCTCCCCCGGCCCCGCGCTGGTAATCAGCAGGCTCTGGACGGGACGGTCCACAGCGGCATACTGGATGTTTGTCCTTAACGTCCGGTAAGCCTCGGTAACGGGGGATTTGGGCTCGTTCATAGCTATGGGCTTAAGAAAACTGCGCGTCACTACCGTCCCTCCTATTCTTTGGTAGCGGAAGTCTCTCCGCGGGCAGCCCCGGCCGCCGGGTAGCCAACGGTACTGGGAACAGGTTGAAACCGATGACCTCTCCTGCCGCTGCCGGCGCTCTTAGCCTGGGGTCCGTATAAGGGAATGCTCCCCAGCACGGGAATGGCCAGGTGCCGCTGGACATCCGCCGGGGTTTTAATGGTGTTATCCAAAAACTCCAGGAAAAAGGCCAGGAAAACAGACAACATCAGACCCAGCACAAATGCTATGGCCACGTTTAACACCTTTTGCGGCTTAATGGGATTGGTCGGGACCACCGCCCGGGCCACCACCATTAAGCTGGTGTCCCCGATGTTGATGGACCTGACCACCTGGGTGCGGTTAATATTATCCGCCAAGACGCTGTAGGTGTCCTTTAGACGGTCCACGCTCCCTTGCAGCCGGTCCCGCTCCGCACGCTTGCCGGCGAGTTCCGCCTGCAATGCTTTTATCTCGTCTCCCAGCGCCACAACGGCAGTCTCCTTGGCGGCCTTCCGCGCCTGCAATTCGGAAATTCTGACCTCTCTGGCCACTAAATCCTGGGTAATCCGGTCATAAGCCGGGTTCGGCTCTACCACCTTCACCGTCTGCCTGGCGGAAGCATCCGGATTTAGCCCGCCTTCATCGGGTAGCACCTCGCTTCTGGTTACCAATGTGGGCGGGGTTTCGGCCAGCAACTCCGACAGCCGGCTCTTACCGGCTAAATCCTGCTGCAGTGAGACTTCAGCGGAGATTAACTCGGAGCGGAAGTTGCTTAAGTCGGCTTGCCGGCTGGCCATTTGCTCCGCCAGGTATTCTACGCTGCGAGGCTCGGCGTCGAACCGGCGCAGGTTTTCCAAAGCGGCGGCCATTTCCTGGTCCGTGCTTTCCAATTGGCTTTTTAACAGCGCCATGGACTTGGCCAGTTGTTCCTGGTTGTTCTCGTTGATAAACAGCATGAATTCCTCGCTGATGGTATTAGCCAGGCCGGCTGCCAACTGCGGGTCGGTGTTGTTGACCTGGACCTCAATCAGGTTGGTGTCCCTGACGGCTTGGACAGCGACCATTCCCGCCACTCCCGCCGGGGTATACAGGTCCCTATCCAGCTGCAGCCGGTCAATCACCCGTTGAAAGACCACCTGGTTTTTCAGTTGGTTGACATAGGTGTTGATAGTCATCTGCGGGAGACGCGACAGGGCGCCGACCATCTCATCCAGAGTTTGCGCTTCTCTGGCCGCGACCGGCCGTTGCTCGCCGCGAATCACTTGGATGACTGATTCAGCTTGGTAAACCGGCGGCAGGACAAACCAGCTCAAGCCTGCGGCTGTGATTATCGCCAGCGCGGTAATCAGCACAATAACCCATTTCCACTTGCCTAAGATACGCAGGTAATCTTTTAAGTCAATGGTAATTTCATCGTTCACCTAATTTACACCCCCGTAAGAAGCTGCGGCTGACATTTTATCTAAAAGTCGGCGTTTGCATTATTTCCTTAAATACCGCATCAGCCGCTTGGTTTTCGATCCTGGCACGAGCCAGGTACTTTTCTACCCCGGCCCGGTTATTGTTACGGGCCGCTGTCACTGCCTGCCAGAGAGCGGCTTCGGCGGCCAGCTCTTTTTGGTTGGCGGCGGTGATAAGCAGCCTTTTCGCTGTGGGGTAATCCCCCAATAAACTGGCAGCCTGCCCCGCGCTCAAGGATAAGAGGGGGGTTACCTCCAGTTTTCTCGGTCTTTGGCCGAATCGGTCGCTAGGTATTTCCCTCGCTCTGGCTTCCACCCGGGCCGGTAATTGAGCTACCCGTTCCAGATAGGTCCTGGCCATAGGGTATTCCCGTCTTAACAGGTAGTGCTTGGCAACGGCCATGGCTGAGCGCCCGAAAAACTCGTAAGCGCCTACATCTGTAGGGTTGATGGTTATTAAGGCATGGGCCTCGGCCACTGCCTGGTCCAGATGACCGGCAAGCAGGTAAGCCAAGGAAGTTGTGACACGGACCCGGGGATTAAAGGGCTCCATACGGACTGCTTCCTCGGCATACTCCACAGCCCTTTGCAGGGCGGCAGGGTCTTCGTTGGCCAGTCCCAAGGCGGCTTCCACTTGGGCCAGGTCGGCAAGGTAGGTGCCGGTAAAAGGGTCCAGCCGATGGGCCTCTTCCATCAGCCCCCTGGCTTCCGTAAGCTGTTGGGCGTTGAGCGCCCTGGCGCCCTCGGCGCCCAGGACGCCGGCTCGGTAGAGGCGCCAGGACGGAAGCCACAAGGCCAAGACCAGCAGGAGTCCGACAGTCAATTGCAGCCAAGGCCTGAATTTAAAGGCTTTGCCAGTCTCCGACCAAAACCGGCCGGCATGGTGTTTAGTCCCGGCAGCACCTCCTCGGGCAATCCCGGCCAAAGCCCAGACCAAGAGAGCCAAGGCCGGCAGGGATAAGGTGAAATCGATGGCGCTGTGGCCCACCAAGGCCAGGGCGGCCACTCCGCTCCCCCAAACGAGAGGGTAGTTTGGACCGGCAGGGCCAACTGCCAGCCGCCAAAGGAGATAGGCCAGCATAAACCAGAAGCCTGTAAAGAGCAAAAAGCCGACGGTACCAGTTTCCACCCAAGTCTGCAGAAAGGAACTATGCACTTCGGTGGTAAAATAAATACCCTCCCTGTATCGGTGGTAGAGAGCGTTCCAGGCCCCTCCGCCGGCGCCTAACAGGGGATGGCTTCGTATGATCTCCAAGGCGTCGCGGAAAAAAATAAACCTGCTTACGGCGCTGGGGTCTTCCAGGCTGATGGCGCCGGCCCTGTCCAGGAGAGCCGCCGGCAGAAACTGAGCGCCCACACGGGGCAGGGCCTGGACAGCATAGAACAAATAGACGCCGACCACTGCGGCCATGTACAGGAGGCCGCCGTAGTTGAGAAGAGACCGGTAGGGCTGCTCCAGATCCCGCCTGGCCAGCAGGCTGTCACCAAGAGCAATCAGCAATTGAGCCGCCACCATGGCGCCACAGGCCACCAGCAAGACCCTGACGGCGCCGGTACCGTCGCCTGCCAAAACATCGGGCAGGAAAAAGCGGGCTGTCAGCATCGCCAAGCCTAAATTAAGGAAGAACAGATAACAACCGCGCCAGAAATTGCCCCGCAGGCCAGCCAGCCAAACCGCGACCGCTAGGGGATAAACAACCCACCCGCCCCTGGACTGGCTAAGGAGCAGCACGGTGAGGGCCAGCAGGCTTCCTACGGCCAACAGCGTTTGGTGCAAGGGGTTCTTGGCCCGCACCCACAGGGTGAACCCAACTACCTGCGCCGCTACCAGGTACCCGGCCAAAGCGTTCCGGTACTGTAAAGTTGAGTTGATATGGGTACCAGCCCAGGCCCCGGGAAAATTAAGGTGCCCGGTGGCCGAAAAAAGCCCGACCGCGGCCACTCCGACCGCCCCGGCAAAGATAATGTGCAGGAAATAATTAATAGTGCGTTCATTAAGAGCGCTCCGCGAAACCATAAAGTAAACTAGTAAATAGTTCAAGTATTTCAGGACTTCGCCTACGGCCCCGCGCATGTTGACCGCCACACTGAGAGAAACAAGGTACGCCACAAAGAGGCCGAGCAGCAGCCAGTCCAGCGGGTGGGAGAAGGTAACCGGCTCCCTTTTAATCACCCGATCCAATACGAAGACCAGAAATACGGCGGCAGCCAGTTGATGGGTGAGCAGCAGCTCCGGGGCAAAAAACAAGCCGCGCAGGAAAGGGGGAAAGAAAAGCAACACCGCCAGTCCCAATAAAACCAGTGGCCGAAAATCTAGGTTCAATAAGGGGCGGCTGGCTGAATTGGACGCAGCCTTAGGGGCAAGTCGCGGCATAGTAGCCCTCCCGGGTTTTCCTGTAATAAGTATGGACGGATGTCCCTGCGAACAGATACACTTATTCTCCAATACTGTGGTAATTACCTTCCGCCAAGAAGATGTTTTAATCACTTTCTGACAATGAATAGTTTTTTTTGTCGTTTCCTGCTGCCCGGCCCCTACATTGGCTAAAAAAGACGCTTCGCGTTTTCTATCAACTGACGCGTCTTTTTTATCCGCTAGGGGCTGCCGCCCCTTCGGCGAGCCTGCGGGCTCT
>JAGXSQ010000139.1 GCA_018333395.1 Dethiobacter sp. | reverse complement strand
AAGCCGCTGTAAAAACGAGGCAGCATCGCCGGCCTCAAACAAGAGGAAGTCGGATTTAAAGTCAACCCCTACCTCAATAGCTGAGGTTCCAATGATTATCACCCGGCCGGCGATCTGCCGTTCTTGTTTGGCCATAAGACCGCGCACAGCACCAATTTTATCCCTATCCCAACCCGCCTCCACCAAGCGATCTTCCAGGCGTATGGCCGACACAACAGAATTTAATATTACTACCGCCGGAACATATTCTGCTTCCGGCGTAGTTCTTAGCGCAGCCTCTAACTCTTCTCTCCTTTCTTGAAGATACGCAAAAAATGGCTCGACTTCATCTGCACCGGCATTACAGCATGTAAAATTTAATGGATGCATAACCGTTCGCTCTCCAACAACGGTGTGTGTCGTCGTTGTCGCTGAGTCAATCAGCAAAGGTTCTGTCATGCCCTTATTTAGAAGCTCAAGCACTTCCGGAGACGGCGTGGCGGAAAGAAGCACTATCCGGTCAAACCCGCCAAATTCACGGATAAGATGGATCATAAACAGGGCATGTGCCAATTCAACCCCGGAATATAAATGAAACTCATCGAACACCGCTGTCCGGTAGGCAGTAAAATGAGCTGTCAGTTCGGCGCTGGCTTGCCCATATTTCAGGGAAAAAATTAAATAGAGGAGATCTGGATTGATCAGGAGTATTCTCGGTCTTGACGGTTGGATCAAGCGGAGAAGCGCCTGACTCTTGTCTTTCTTTTTTAACGCTAGCCGAAATTCTTCCAGCTTTTTTGCGTCAACCCTGACAAGATGGTAATCCTCGTTCCCGAACTTCTCATTTAAGTTATCGGGGGAAAGCACTTTTACCGTAAAGCCTTCCCGTTCCAGCAGGTTCAAAATTGACCTTTCTTGGTCTTCAATAAGCGCATTGGTCGGATACACAAAAACGGCCGACTCCCTAAAATGTATAACCGGTAACGTAACCGCCGCAGTCTTTCCGCTGCCGGTCTTTGTTGCCAGAATGAACGACTCTCGCTCATTCCAGGAATCAAGCAACACGCACTGGTGGGGATATAACGGAGTTTTTGCCACCGGGTGGTGATGCAATGTCATGGTTTTGCCTAAAATTTGCATTGACCAGGCACCTCATTGCCAAGTTTTCAACTACACATAATCACGGGCAATGAAAATTATCTAATCAAGCCTTTGCCGGATTCTTTTGGGCAACAACACCATTTGCCCGCCGGCGTTCACAAACCAGTCATTTTTTATTTCTGCTCGGCGAAATAACATGTGGGGAGGGAGAACGATAGGTTCATAAGATACGACCTCACCGGAAATATCCAGCGGATTTACCGGATGAGCCGGAACAACCGCTTCCTCCCGAAAAAAAGCCCTGGGCGACTCAAAGCGTCGCCAATAGATGCGAACCGGGCTGCCTTTTTTGCCTAGCCGCGTGACGGCAGGAAGGCGGTATCCTTCGCTTACGAAACAGAAAAAGGAATAACCCCCTGTCGGGCGGCGTCCCTCACGTAACACTTCAAAGCAAGGGTCCACCACCATCCGCTTCCCCAAGTTCGGCGAATTGATCTTACCCCCTGTATCAGTGCGCAAAGTTAGGTCATCCAGGGCATTTAATGTGATGGTTGTTCTGGTTGCATTAACACTCATAGCCGGCGTTGCGTATAAAGGCATTAAGGCCAAGTCCTCTTCGTAACTTGGATAATTGCCTTTATAAAGACCATGCGAGTATTGAGAAAGCGAATAGCTCAAAGCATAGTTATGAATAGCCGGCCAAGTAGAAGACACCTTGGCAATCTCTGCGGAAGAAAACCAAAGGTAGTCGTGATTATATAGACGTCCTTCCATTACTGAGAAACCAGCTTGCTCAAGGTTAATAACTTTGGACATCTCCTTATTTCCCTTTCTGTTGTTTACGATACTCCTCTACATCAGCGTATGCATTAGCAATAAATTCCTTATACAGTGCTATATTTGCTGCTTCTTCGACAGTCTTATCGACTTCAACCGGGGACAGCACCTTTACTTGCTGTGGATTACCTGCGTATGCTTTATACTTTTGGAGAATCGCCGCAGCTGTTTCCCCTGACAGATCATCTTTCTTGTCAAAAAGCTCCAGAGTTAATTCTAACGGTGTGATAATCTCTTCCCAGCCTCCAGCAATCCCAACGATGGTATTACGCAGATCCCCGCCGATACGGGTTTCCGCCCCGTAATTCTTTGCTGCCAGCAATGTTTTAAGAGTCAGGACCAATTCTCTGAGTGTCGCTGACTTGAGGGTTACAATAGAAGGGAAAAGAGTTGCCGGCCTGACAGCATAACGAGTACCCAATGCTTGTCCGGTTTTTTGGTTTTGATCGTTAATCGCGTTAAAAGTAGTTGCCGTTTCCACCTCCTCGAATGGAAGCAAGGAAAACGCTGTCCCATATTCGATTCGGTGCTTGATATTGGCGATTTTCTCGCTTGACGAGTCCACATTGGTTCCGCCAAAAAGAGCGCAGCGAGGACAGGCCAAACAAAGATTGTCCTTTAAATAGCAGTCAAGCCCGCCACGACCAACTGCCTCCCCGGCAGTCCTCAGCATCCGTTCCATTTCCCGCGATTCCACTGCTTTTTGTTTCGTCCCTAAGAACGCAACTCGCCGCACATCATCGGTTTGGGAAATAGACAGCGGTGTCACCACTGTGTTTAGCTCACGGGTTTCTTCTGTCCGCAAGACAGTATAATCCAACACTTCCCTGAACAAAACAATCTGCACCGTTTTAGCGCCAATGATCGGCTGCGGGGTGTCCACCAGGTAATCTTTTAACAGGCTAAGGCTCATGATTTATTCATCCTCCTCTTCTAGATCTTCTTCAGTGCGGTTGCGCCAAAACTCGTCAACGTCTTGCTTGCGTGTTCCCTTGCCCTTCCTGTAAGCCTCGTTGCTCCGACTGGGATAGATACCCTCGAATGTGATGTTTTTATCTTTCCAGGCCTCCCTAAAAAGCTCAATAGTTACATAGCGTGAACTTAGATATTTTTCAAACTCTTTCCGAATACTTTCCATCCATTCACTGGCTCCCTTTCTTCGCTGATAATAAAGACCATATTCCACCTTTTCCGCCACTTTGGCCAGCGTGGTGATAGGAACCATGTCTATAAGCCGAATCAACTCCCGGATACCATCTTCTAAGGCGGTGCGCGCCTCAGTAGAAACGAAGCCTCTCGCTTTCCGGTGCATTTCATGTATTCTTAACGCATAGCCGGCAAGAGCATCTGCCGACCAGTGACCGGTCTGCGACCTTTCCAGAATCTTGGCAACCGGCCCCATCACCGCGTGTTTTGACTTTCCGAACCGGTAGGGCGAATTCTCCAGGTATCGATCAAAGAGATTAATGACGGTTTCCATTTGCGGGCGCACCGAGGCAGGATCAAATCGTTGCTCTTTTGTTACCAAGGGTTTCCTCATGACAACACCTCCCTTATTATTTCCAGATGCAAGAAGTTTTCCGGATAAACATACCCGCTGCTTTTCATTTCTATCCGCCGCAGGATGTGTCCAGGAGAAGGGCTGGAAAGTATCTGGTACAGGTTAGACCTCTCCGGATAATCGGCTGCATAGGCCACCTGTGCCGTAGCAGCGATTGCTCTCTTCCATTTCTCAGCATCGTCAATACCCAACCATTCGCAGCCAACCAGTTTGCGCAAAGACGGGACTGCCGGCACTCTTACAATTCCCTCCCCTCCAGTAAAATTAAGCTCCTCTCCCTCACGGATCATCGCTACTGAACAATCCAGCGTTAACCCGACTACAAGCATAACAAACAGTTCCCTGATCGCGACGTTTGCTTCCGATTCCTTGTCTGAAACAGTAATGGGGTTGCGGATCGGCACTAAGATCAGGTGAGGGGTTTCACAGACGAAACGCAATTGCGGTATAAGCTTATACGCCTTTCCTCGGATTTCCTTTAGTAAACCGGAAGAGTCAGGTATGGATAGGTTTTCCACCCCTGATAGGAAATCATCCTCGGACTGAAAATCTGTATCAAAATCCTCGTTCCATTTGGCGAGACCCTCTCCAATATTCTCGTTCAAAAACGTCTTTAACTGGCGGCGGTATTCTTTGAGCTTATCCTTGCCTGTCTTACAGGTAAAAACCTGCACCAGTTCTTCCGGAGTAATTCCTCCCGCCTCACTCTCATGCAGTCTCCGGGCTATTTCGCCGGTTCGGCTTAGCGAAAACCTTTTGTGAGGGTCGGGATTTTCCGCCGACATGAGCATAGATGCCTCTTCCCATATTTGTTGGACCTTATTTTTTAAGACTTGTCCCGTATAGTAGCCGATATTCATGCGCGGCATCAACACCATCATCTGAGCCACTTTGCCGCCCAAGATCTGTTGCTGAAGAAATCGCTCGTATTTACAGGCATCACAAATTACAATGTACCCTGGGCTGCCATGAGACGGAGCCCGGTTGGTATGAGATTCAGGGTTGGGGAGGAAATCAGCACGCGCATTGGTGCCACCAGCAAAAGAGTGGTTGCAGACAGGACACAAGTGTAACCCTCCAGCTTTCCGTGCTAGCGGTTTGGTGCCCTTATATGCCTGAAGCTGCTCCTCCACCAGTTTTATAAAAGGCTCCCGTTCGGCGGGACAAATTAAATCCCGCATAAAGCTTTCCGCTATTTTTTCCACTTCTACGCGCTTGGGGCGGTTACATTCATCAAGGCTGGCAAAGGCTCCGTCGGCAATAGCGGAGAGCGTTTCTACCAGGATTTCCGTTCGCCTGTCGTCGGGTAAATGTTCTATTGGGGTATTATCACCGCCCGGTAGAAACCGGGAACAAGGCAGCGACCAAAACAGATCGATGGCATAGGCCATATCCAGATCCGGCATTAGCGTGGTTGTTTTTTGCAGCAACTCAAAGGCCCCTGGTCCAAATTTTTCATCGTAGGTATTTTTTACTGCTTCCAACAAAGACGTCCATAAAGCCTTTTGGGCCTTACTGATTTCCTTATCATATTTTTCTAACACTTTTTCATCCCTGGCGTTTGCCGGAAACTTTTTCGCAATGCGCTCTATTTCAGCTGCAGGCAATTCAAACTTCTGGCAGTCGATGGCTTTATCGCTGAAAACCGTCTTAAAAAACTTGAATACGACCATTTCCGGATGCGCACGGCCAAGGCGGTCACTTTGGTATTCCAGATCTGAATTAGGCAAGAGGCCTTGCGAGTTATGGCACTTACGATTTTTATGACATTCTCGTGGGCTAGGGCAGCGATTCTCCTCTCTTTGACATAAAGCAAGCAAATAACGTTGAAGTGTTTTTTGCCGTGCTTCCGGTTTTTTCTTTTGAAAAGTCTTGCTGCCTACCCGATCAGCGGCAACCTTAAGATACTCGCGCATCTCGCGATAATCAAACAGGTCAGGTTTAGGGACCATAGATGCAACTGGACTTCCCACTACCCTCTGTGAAAATTCCGAACCCATTGCTCTATTAATATCCTGAGACAATAGGTGGAGTATCGAATTGCGATCTGGTATTGTTGGGCTTTCGGATACCCCGGCCACGTAAATACTCCCATTAGTATAATGAATTAGGGGAATCCAACGGGCTTCAACAAACGCGTCATTTGCCGCCTTATGCAGTAAAACCGTCGAAATGCCGCGCAAAGTTGCTAGATGATAGGCGCTTTTGAGATGAGGGGCAAACGTGCCTCTCTCCAATGAAGCCATACCAGCAAACAGCCCGTTAGTGGATACCAGGTTGTCAATGGCATCTGTTATTTCTGCCAGCATCTTCCAGCGAAGGAATGCCTGTCCGGCTATCACCTGGCTGAGAATCATAGAAGGTGTCCGAGATTCCCGCATATGTAGAAGTACACCTGAAACTGCCGCAGTAAGCAAATTTTCTTCCCATCCGTATTCGGCCATTAACCCTGCCAGGGCTTCTTTGGCAATTTCAGGAATACAGTGGCTAACTGACGGACCCTGCCCGCGGATGTACGACTGCCAAGCCTGTGTCTCCTTCCCCACATCGTGAGCCAAGGTTGCCAACCAGAGAACCTTCATTTCTTCTTCCGTAAGTCCAAAGGCTTCCCGGCGTTGCAGCAAGGGAAAGAGAGACATTAACAGATCTAATTGAATAAGGGTGTGCTCAAAGAGGGATTGTTCCAACTCCTTTCTCTTGGCAAGTTTGAATCTCCATTCTCTCTTTATCATCCACAAGATTGCCTTGTTCCTAGCCGTTTCCCAGTCCATCTACATCCCTCCTTGTAACCTCAAATGTAAATCCGATTGGCTCATTTCTATTCTCCGCTGATTTCCCAGACAATATTTACAGACTCTTCAACCTCAACGTCATCAGGTGTAATGTCATAGTCTGGCGGCGCTTCACTAACCATCATTGGAAGTGTCATTGGCGCAGAGTAAACATAGATATCCGACCAGCTGTAATCAATTTGCAGCAGTTTCCCAAGAGTCACACCGGCGGCCTCAGCTATCAAACAGGCCTTTGTCCGGGCCGCTTTAACCGCCTCCGCCATGGCCAGGTTGCGCAGCGGCTCCAGATCCTGAACAGTGAACCGCACATCAAACTCGGCATGGCGTTGGGTGCGACTTAGCTGCCCTAATACCAGATTCAGCCGCTCGGTATCAAACGAGAGCTCCAGTTTCAGGGCGTGACCGGCAATGTAACTTTTTAAGGTTACTTAGACGCTTACACATACCTTCCTAAGCCGGCCTGCAGTTCCTCTT
The DNA here is from genome assembly GCA_018333395.1 of Dethiobacter sp. The sequence goes on along the minus strand of JAGXSQ010000139.1, from coordinate 2,973 downwards.
TTATCTCCTCCCGCAGGGCCTGCGGCTCCAGCACCTCTACCTGCTTCCCCCAGCTCAGGAGCCAGCTTTTAAGCTCCGGGCTGTTATAGACGGTGAGAGTGCAGACTATTTGACCATCATCCAGGTCTTGCACCTGTTGCGAGCGATGATAGCAGGATTCGCGGAAGAAGCGGGAGGCCGGTGGGTAGACAAGAAAGCGGACGCTGACTTCCTCAGTGCCGCTCCAGACGCGAAAGCTTGGTCCCAGATAATCTTCCAGGTTGAAAGAAGGGTTACGTGTAAACAGGTTGTTTTGGGCTTTAACGCTTATAAAGCGGTCGAGGCGAAAATTGCAGACTTGGTTTCGTAAATGGCAATGGGCGGCCAGATAAAGGTTGCCTTCCCCCCAAAAAAGATGATAAGGGTCAAGGATACGCTCCGTTACTTTGCCGCTGGAGTAAGAGTCATAGACGGCTGTTACGCTGCGGCTGCGGCGGACACAGTCAGTTAAGGTGGCAATCATCTCCTGCCAGGGCGAGTAATCCCGCAGTTCCTCGCTTAGATATGTAAAATGCGGTTTCAGGCGCCGGTAGGCATAGGTGTCCTCCCCGCTGCGGATGACGCTTTCCACTTTAAGCAAGGCCGACTGCAGCTGCCGGCTCATGGCTAGCCCTGCTTGATTAAGCAGTGATTGGCTGGCAGCCGCCAAGGCCAAAGCCTCGGGTCCGGTAAAAGAGATCGGTGTTAATAAATATTTCCTCTTTTCCGCTTCCGGGTCGCTACTGGGACGAACAGGATAGCCCAGCTCTTTTAACACCCGGAGATAACGGTAGGCTGTGCGTTCGCAAATCTGCAGGCTGGCGGCGATTTCTTTTGCCGAAACACCTTCGTTCTGAGTTAAGATGTTCATGGCGCTCGTTAATCGATGTAATTTATTGGCTTTACTCATACTTCCTCCCTTGTTGCAATTCTAGCAAAAGAAATAATTAATGGCAAATATTTTCTGACATATTTAGTCAGCGAACTGCTATTCGCCTTTACAGGATGGTTAATTCATATTTGCCCAGACCAAAAACGGTGTTTTTCCCCACATGAACATGTTCGCCAAGGGCCAGCCAAGGCATAAATTCAGTTAAGTTTCCCTGGTAGGTGACTGTACCGACCAGGCCACCCATATTGATACGCTGACCCTGGCGATGGGAGTAGCGCTCAAGCTCCTGCCAGCTAGTATTATTGGCCGAGAGGGAAATTTGTCGTGAACGCGCGGAAAGTCCTGCATAGTCAGCATCCAGCCGCTGTCCGTGGTGAAAATAGGCCAGGGCGGAGATCCGGCGCATAATTTGCCGAAATAAGATATGAAATTCCGGAACGGTGGCACAGGTACCGTCATCGACCAGGCGGACGGGTGATATAAAATTGACCTGTATTTGCGAGGTCGGAGGAAATTGCGGCGGGAGGCAAGTGTCAGACTGATCCACGTGGCGAATGGTATTGGTTTGTGCTGAGTAAATCTCCGCTGCCTCCTGCCGGCCTAGCGCGGCCACTTTTGTCAGAACAAAAGGACGTCGGCCGCGACCAAGTCCGGTTTCCCCCATTTCCCGAAAGACGACGATAAAATAAGGGAGATATTGGATGGCGCGGCCGAAGAGCAGGAGTTGAAAGTCAAGTGTTTCGCCGGGGGCGTAGAAAGTTTTTGTCTCCGTTGGTGGTTCAAGCACAAAAGGGCGGGGGATATTTTCGTATTTGCTGAGCGCCTGACTATTTTCCGGCGGAGAGGTTTCAAAGATATAGGCGTAGGGACACTGGCTTTTAAGCAGGCAGTTTAAACAATCCTGCTCGCGCACGGCACAGGCGATACGGCGGAAAACGGCGCCAAAGCCGCCACGAAATGTGGCGCCTTTATAGGGAGGCAGAATCAAGCCCTGCGTTCCGGCAGCCAAAGTTATACGATACCGAGAAATACGGAAAAGATCAAACAAACGTCCAGCCTCCTTTCCTTTGAGTAAACAAACCGGCAAGTTTGCAGTAGGCTTCGCCATAATTTGTCATTTACCCTGCTTGTTACAAAAAAATGACCCCCATGTGAGGGTTGCTCTTCCGTCGTTACCTAAACCTTGATATTCATTAGCGGGGCTAATACCTTTAAAACAGTATCTATTTGAGGGCTGGTGCTTCCTTTTTCCATACGGGCTATGATTGGCTGTTTAACGCCACTCATTTCTTCTAACTTCTTTTGTGATACTCCCTGTTCCCGCCTTGCCTTAACAATCTCACCTATGATGGCTACCCTAAGGTCGCGCGCGGCTATTTCTTCGGCGGTGAAAAGCTCTGCTTAAAAGTTATTGCCCTGTCAACTGCGTTAAATCTTCAAGTAAAAATGTGCCGAGGGGAAGGGAAAGCGAAAAGAAGGTCACAAAATGGTTCCGTACAATTGTCAGGGAAATTGGGTTAGACGGTTTGCGTCTCCACTCCCTGCGTCACACATATGCCACCCTGCTTCTGGCCCGTGGGATTCCTGCCAAGCTGGTGCAGGAGCGACCGGGCCATGCCAGCATAACTATGACCCTTGACCTGTACAGCCACGTTACCCCGGAGATGGCGAAGCTGGCAGCGGACAGCCTGAACGGGCTGCTGGCTAAAAGAAAAGGCCCTGCAAAGGCGCAGGGCGAATAACAGGAACCCAATTAAGTCACCATTAGCAGGGGTGCAATCCCTGCTGATTTTTTGCCCAAAACTAATTACTGCCCTGGAACTTGGCGAGGATTTGGGAGAAAAATTTATCGAAATTGTGCGCGTAAGGCATTCCGGGCAGAGATGTAGGCATCCCAAGCGCGCAAGTTGTTGCCCCAAAGCATATCATGCGTGCTCTGTGACCACCACAAAGGGTTGATCGTGGTGTCGGAAAAACGTATCGTAAGCGAGCCTCGCGTCCAGCCAGACCAGATACAGCCGGTGCAGGTTCTGGACTTCCGGATAGAGCGGCTGGTAGGTGGC
>JAGXSQ010000138.1 GCA_018333395.1 Dethiobacter sp. | reverse complement strand
TGGCATTGCAGTTTGGCTCTGTGTTGGCAGCGCTGCTCTTTAGTCTTTTGGCTGTGGTAAGCCAGCAACTAAACAGGCTGCCCTTGCCGGTCAAAGACGATAGAGCCGCGCTTAGCTGGTCTTTAGTTACTATCTGCCGCACATTTTTGCTGGTGGCTGCCGGAGGCGCACTGGTTGCGGCACTTCCTTCCACGCCATACTTTGCCGGTGGTACAGCCCTTTTCCGCGGCGTTAAACTGGTTCATGTGCTGCCGCTGGTGGTGCTTGTGCCACTCGCAATCAGTCGTATTTTTTACTGTCAGTCTCCAGGCTGGACGCTTGCTCGTCTGATACATGTCATCGGCAGTTTTTTTTCCCGTCCGCTGCTGCTGTCTTATTTAGCAGCCTTTCTAACCTTGGCTACAATCGGTCTTTTTTATGTGGCTCGTACCGGAAATGTTCCCGGAGTCCCTGTTCTTGCCCTGGAATTGCGCCTGCGCGAGCTGCTTGAATCCTTATTAGTCGTCCGCCCTAGATTTAAGGAGTTTCTCTTTGCCTACCCGGCAGCACTGCTGGGCCTGGCTTTGCTGGCTAAAGGCTCGCGCTCTGTCATAACTACTGCCTTGGTAGTAATCGGCTCCATTGCTCCCGTCTCCATGGCAAATACCTTTATGCATTTTACTACGCCGACCGCTTTTTACAGCGCTCTTTTCCGCTCTTTTAACGGTCTCTGGACAGGAGTTGCAGTCGGACTGATTCTTTATGGAGCTCTTATTTTGCTCACCCGCTTCTGGGAGAATAAGGTGAAAATTTCATGAAAAAAATTGTTATCTCCGGTTATTATGGTTTTAATAACGCCGGTGACGAAGCAATTCTGGAGAGTATAGTGACAACGTTAGACTCTCTCGCAGCCGAGCAGGGCGAGACATTGCAATTTACCGTCCTCTCTGCGGAACCGGCCACTACAGCCGCCCGCCTAGCCGTTAATGCGGTAAGTCGCACTAATTTCTTGGCTATCGTGCGCGCCGTCCTAGGATCTCACGCCTTAATCAGCGGCGGCGGCGGCCTTCTGCAAGACAGTACCGGCCGCGGCCTTTCCATCCCCTATTACCTTGGGCTTGTACTGCTGGCAAGCTTGCTAGGCAAAAAAACCATCTTTTACGCCCAAGGCATCGGGCCCATCCGTAAAAAATATAACCGGCTTCTGACTAGGCTAATCGTTAACCGCGTTTCCCTGATTTCCGTTCGCGACCAAGGCTCCCTCGACGAGTTGCTCAAGCTCGGTGTCACACGCCCTCAGCTGACGCTGACTGTGGATCCCGCCTTTCTGTTGGAGCCGGCAGATCCAAACGGAAGAGCCGCCGCGGTTATTGAGGCGCTACCTGTCGGCAAACCGGTGGTGGGGATTGCCGTTCGTTCCTGGCATGAGGAAGCAAAAACATTAACGGCCATTGCCGCCGCCGCCGATTGCATCACCCGGGAGCTTGCCGCCGTCACCGTGCTTGTTCCGATGCATTATCCTGAAGATTTGGCGGCAGCGGAAAAGCTAGCCGGTTTGATGAAGTCCCAGACTGTTATTTTGCAGGAGCCACTGGCTCCCCGCGAGCTTTTAGCCGTTTTTAATTGCTTTAGCTTGGTCTTGGCCATGCGCCTCCACGCCTTGATTTTCGCTGCGCTTGCCGCCGTACCGCTACTCGGTATCGCCTACGACCGCAAAGTAGGCGCTTTTCTAGAGCGGCTGGGTCTGAGCAGCGCCGAGGAGCCGGGAGCGCTGGAAGCCGTTCAGCTGACGGCTCAAGCGTTGGAACGCTGGCAGGGGAGGGACCAGCTACGACGCCTCCTGCGAGAAAGAAACTTTGCCTTTCGTCAAGATGGCCTGCAGTGGGCCGGACGTGTGTTGGCTTTTATCCTCAAGTAAAGGCGGGGCTGCTTATGCAGGAATTTATTCTAGACATTCCCACCGATGCAGTTACTCTTGCTGAGGCCGTGGCTTGGGCGCAGGAGAAGCTTAGCCAGAAACGTCCCCACTTTATTGCTTCGGTCAATCCTGAAATTTGTTTATCTGCCCGCCGGAATAGTACTCTGCAGGCGGCGCTGCTTGCTGCTGACCTGAGGATTCCTGACGGAATCGGCATTGTGCTCGCCTCTCGGCTATGCGGCGGACAGATTCGTGAGCGGGTGACCGGTATAGACCTGATGGAGGAGTTGGTAGCCTTAGCGGCTGCGGAAGGAAAAAAGGTCTTTCTTTTCGGCGCTGCGGAAGGGGTGGCTACCGCCGCCGCCTCTAAGTTGAAAGAGAGATATCCCTCATTATTAGTGGCAGGAACGGCGCACGGCTACCTGCCGCAGGCGGCAGACGAAGAAATTGCCTGCGACATAGCTGCTTCCGGCGCCGACATGGTTTTTGTCGCCCTTGGCAGTCCTCGCCAAGAGCTGTTTGTGGCCAAACATGGGGCAGCTTCCGGCGCTAAACTTTTGATGGTTGTGGGCGGCTCCTTCGATGTGCTTTCCGGCCGCCTGAAACGGGCGCCGCTGCTTTATCAGCGCTTGGGGCTGGAATGGTTTTACAGGCTGATTCAGCAGCCTAAACGCATTTTACGCGTGCGGATTATGCCGGCTTTTCTGGCTGCGGTAACGCAGCAGAGGCTTTTTACCAGTGGTAGGAGGCAGTGTTAATCCAAGAAAACCCTTCTGTAAAACAGGGATTGTAAAAAGTGTTCATTTGTGATAAAACCATACTGTAGGCCTAAAATAGGTTTGCGTTGATATTGAGAAAAGAAAAGAGAGAAAGGGCTTTATTTGCCTGAGGGGGACTAATCATGCAGCAGTATCTTTATCTTTTTGGCATCGCTTTTTTAGTTGCGCTGTTTACTACGCCGCTCGTCTCGCGTCTTGCCTTCAGCATTGGGGCTCTGGACAAGCCGGGTAAGCGCAAGATTCATGACCGGATCATTCCTCGTCTGGGTGGGCCGGCCGTTTTTCTCGGTTTTCTTGCTGCTGCCGCTCTTTTGCTGGGTGACGACCAGCGGGTGGTCGGGCTGATTGCCGGCGGCACAGTCATTCTGCTCCTTGGCGTGGCCGACGATATCCGCGGGATTTCGCCAAAAACAAAACTGTTAGGTCAAACGGTGGCCGCCATTATTGTGATCATCTCCGGGATTCAGATTCAACTCGTTAGCAATCCCTTTAACGGTTATTTCTATCTGGGCATCTTGGGTGTGCCGTTCACTATTTTTTGGATAGTTTCTGTCACCAATGCTGTCAACTTAATCGATGGTTTGGATGGCTTAGCCTCCGGCGTTTCCGTTATCGCACTTTTGACTTTTGCTTTAATCGCCCACCAGATGGGTCAAACCACCGTACCGCTTTTGTCTATTGCTCTTGCCGGCGCAGTTTTAGGCTTTCTCCGTTATAATTTTTTTCCGGCAAAAATCTTTCTCGGTGATTCCGGCAGTATGTTTCTCGG
>JAGXSQ010000137.1 GCA_018333395.1 Dethiobacter sp. | reverse complement strand
CGGTGGCCTATAGGGTAACTAAAGCTTCCTGTTCGGAGGTCAAGCAGGCCCATGCTTTGATTGATGAGCTATCTGTTGCCAAGCCGGAAATACTTAAAGTTTGTGGAAACTTTATAGCTGACCGGGGTTATGATGACGGCAAGCTCATAGAAAAACTGTGGGATGATTACGGCATCAAAGCCATCATTGATATAAGAAACCTTTGGAAGGATGGTGAGGGTACCCGCCTATTGGGGAATCATGACAATATCGTTTACGATTACCGGGGCACTGTCTATGCTGTTGCCCAAAGATATAAAGCTGCGAGAAATGGCTTATGGTGGCTTTGAAAAAAAGCGGGGAACTTTGACGCTGCCCGGCCAAACATTACGGTATCGGTTGTAAAGGGATAAAGGCTTGCCCGGTTAAAGGTAGTATTCGGGTGCCGCTAGCCGTAGACAGGCGTATTTTTACACCGCTTCCTCGCTTAAGTTACCGCTTTGTAAATCTATACAAGAAACGCACCTCGGTGGAGCGGGTCAACAGCAGGCTGGATGTTTCATTTGGATTTGAGCACCACTTTATCAGAGGCTTAAAAAAGATGGAGCTTAGGTGTTCTCTGGCGCTTTGTGTGATGCCAGCCATGGCTTTGGGCAGAGTTCGGGAAAAAAGACCGGATCTTATGAGGAGCCTAGTTCGATCAGCTTAAACAACGCTTGCTGCAAAATAGCACAGGATCCAAGGGGGTAGTGTCTCTTCATCTTCCGGGAAATGGGTTTATTGTTAAGAAAGCGGCCCCTCACACTACAATTCCGCGCTGTTTTACTTGCCCAAGCAGGCAACATAAGCATCCTTTTTTTGTCCCCGGCGGATTTTTTGTAGCAGCGCAAATGGCTCCGGATGGACCACCCTTCTACGTAGTACTTTTTTTGATATACTCTATATCGACCACTTCAAGCACTTCCTTTCCTCCTGTTCCTGGTAATGTGGATAAAACCAGTATACAGGATAGGGGTCTTGGGGTGGTCAACTTTTCTTTACCATTTCCCGCTCAAGTGGTCAACTTTTAAATTACCGTACACAAACGATGGCAGCCTTCTATCTCTGCACTTTTACGCTGCCGAACTATGTAATTTTATCTTGCCAAACACACCTTGTTTCTAATCGTTGTTTTTTCCATGTCCAGTCGATAGAAATGCTCGCGACCATCTATAGCTATATCAAAGCGGTTTTTGATTATGCCGTCAAAGTGCGATGATTCATAAAGTTAAAGTAAATTAGATTATATAGTTTGTATTAATATTTCACATGTGTTATAATACAATAGTAAAATATTAAAGGTGTGTGATAATAGATGTCCATATTAAATAACAACGAATACATGATTCTATCTCTATTGTGGTCAGCAAAAACAGCTTCCGGATACAAATTAAATGCGACAATTAAAGACAGGGGTTACCGTGAATGGGCAGATATTGGAATGACTTCGGTTTATATAACATTGAAAAGGCTTGAGCATAAGGGTCTAATTAGTAGCCATATGACGATGAATAAAACAACTCAAGGCCCAGTCGCAAAAGATTATTTTTTGACGAGTAACGGAATGATGATACTGAAAGAAGAAACAGAAAAAGGACTTTCAGAGACAAGGGAACGAGACCGCAGGTTTGATTTGGCACTTTTAGTGATAAACATATTGCCCTTAGAGAAGGCATTGGCATTAATTAAAAAGCGAAAACTATATTTAATAAGTGAACAAAAACGCCTTTCAGAACTATTTGCTGGTCATAAACAGAATATTACCTTTAATGGAGCACTTCTATTCAGGCATACGCTTCAATTTATACAGAGTGAGATTAAATTTCTTGAGGAGTTAATTAATCAGTGGAAGGAGATTACGCATGATCATTAAAGATTTTGAAGAGTATAAAGGGAAGAACTGTGAAAGTACAGCTACGGGGTGTCTTTTAAAACACGCCGGCATTGAAATGACCGAACCAATGATATTGGGACTCGGAGAATCCTTTGGGTTTATTTATTGGAAGATGAGTATTATGAATTTGCCTTTTATAGGAGGTCGTTCAAAACCCTTTTATCTAACCACAACTCTTTGTAGAAATCTAAATATTACTTTGGACGCTAGGGAAACAGGGTCAAAGAAAAAAGCTTGGTCTAACATTACACAGTTTATTGATAAGAATATTCCCGTTGCTCTTCAACTTGATTGTTATCACTTGGAGCACTTCAACAGGTCTTTTCATTTTGCCGGTCATTTTGCATGCATATACGGCTATGATAACACACATGCATATATTGCTGATACGGGGTCAATTTATAAAACAGCGTTAGTAAATCTTGAAAACGCTAGATTTGAAAAAGGACCCATGGCTGCAAAAGCCAGATCATGGACTTTACAGGTCAACGAAAAACTGCCTGATTTAAGAAACATTATCCCAACGGCTGTAAAGGAAGTGGCTGCAGGGTTTTTAAATCCCCCATTAAAATGTTTTGGTTATAAAGGTATTCACAAATTGGGCAGTGAAATTGTAAAGTGGATTGAAATGGCGCCAAATCCAGAAGAAGACATTATAGGCATGGCAGAACTAATGGAAAAGAGTGGAACCGGAGGTGCGTTGTTCCGAAACCTTTATAGGGATTTCTTAAAGGAATGTCTGATATACTTACCTAATAATCAAAATATCGAACGGGCATATGAACTGTACAAAATTGCCGCTTCTAGTTGGACGCAAATAGCATCTTTGATTTATAAAGCCGGGAGTACATGTGAAAGAGTGCATCTTGAAAAAGCATCTGCTCTGTGTAATGAAACAGCTGAAGTAGAAAGAAGGGCCATGGAGTTACTAAGCGGCATTTAACGGATAATTAACGATATTATAAGCCTTGAGGTCTTGCAAGAAAGGAGAATTGCCTATTCCGCCGGAATCGATCACTCATTCCGGTGGTTACCGATCACCGGTTCCGCCTGGTATCCGATCACCTCTTCCGGTGGAAGTCGATCATTTACCGGAGCGAAGCGACGTTGGATTTTAACTGATCGGTAAGGCGTTATTCACGTGATGCCCCGTGCCCGTTGCCCTGGGCGAATGTGTAGAGATTTTGCCCGACCCACCATGGTTAATCCGAAAATATGAATTCGTACCGATTTTAGTTCACTAAATCGAACATAATACATATAATATTAGTGAACATATCGCGCGCAAAAGGAGTGAACTAGATGCGTGTTTCAGCCACTGAACTTAAGATGAACATGGGCAAGTATATAGAACGCGCCGCCATCGAAGATATCATCATCACAAGGAACGGAAGGGATGTCGCGCTTCTCACCAATGTTGAGAGCAAAAAGAAAGATGCGCTCAAATCCCTGCGCGGTATCATAAAGGGCGCTGATATCACCCGCGGCGAAATCCGTGAGGAAAGGCTGGGCAGGTACAATGAAAATCCTGATTGACACCAACGTGATCATTGACTACCTTGCCGACCGGACACCCTTCGCGGACCATTCTGAACAGGTGCTGGCACTCTGCGGGAGCGGCAAGGTCACCGGTTTGGTTACCGCCAATGCCATCACCGATATCTACTATGTGCTGCGCAAAGTGGCCGGCAGAGAGAAAACACTGGAGGCAATTCGGACACTCTGTTCCGTCTTGGATATCACGGACATGGGGAAAGCCGATATTTTAAACGCGATGGAACTCGATATGCCCGACTATGAAGATGCGCTGGCCGCACAATGCGCAAAGCGGGTCAAAGCTGAATACATCGTAACGCGCAACAGCTCCGACTATGCTAACTCCCCGGTTCCCGCAAAAGAACCAGCCACCTTTCTCACACAGTTCCAATGATCGCGCCGCCACCTTAGAATTTATGCTTAGATTTTATTGTGTGGAAGGAGAATTATAATTATGAGAAAATTTGTGGGATACATAAATAATGACAGGTTTGCTATTGGCTGTACCGGGCAGTCTGTATATGTATATGATGACATGGGAAATGAACTTAAAAAATTCAACGATATTACTTATGCCTATACCCCTCTGTTTTGCCCTGAAAAAAACATTTTTATTGTTAAATCAACTGCAGGAAAGCTTGCATTACGTTGACACGCACCAAATGAGGCTGCGGCAACTTCTCGATGTAGAACGTTATTATAACGGATGGCGAAGAGAACAGTAGTCGCGAATACTCAGCCGAAAAGGTCAAGGAGCAGATTGAACGGCAAAAAACCAAATATGAATGGGAGTTCATCTTCCTTGGTGCAAATATCGATGCGGTTCAGACCGCCGGGCGTTTTGGGATTGCACCTGACAGGGCGATTGACTACCTTGGTGACAGAGAGGGTACGGAATTGAACTTCAGGGTGATGAGCGCGGCTGTGGCTACTTTCCGTAAAGCGGGCACTGTTGATGAGGCTTGCTTTGAGGAAATCCGCAAAGATGTGAAGCGGCGAGGAGGTCGGAAATAATGCTCGGGGCGATTACAGGTGACATCGTAGGCTCTGTCTACGAATGGCACAACATCAAAACAAAAGACTTCCCGCCCCGCAGCCTGGTTTCCCTGATCAAGTTTGGCTTTAGATATTTAGCTGACGATGGTTCCGTCTATTCCTTCTAAAGCCTCCAGCGATTTATACAGAGATGTAATTATCGCTTTTTTGCTGGGGTTGGCCTTGACAAACATAGCCGCCGCCTGGACTTTAGGCAGCATGCTGCCGGGTGCGAAGTGGCCCTGAGCGATATATTTTTCGGCTTCAGCTACAGTCATATGGCTTAGATCCTGCTGGTTTGGCCGATTAAAGTTAAGCGATACCTTGTCTACCTCCGTTAAGATCATCAGGATGTCGGCGCCGATATTCTCAGCGAGTTTCTCCGCCGCCAGGTCTTTGTCAATTACAGCTGCAATGCCTTTAAGCGAACCGTC
>JAGXSQ010000136.1 GCA_018333395.1 Dethiobacter sp. | reverse complement strand
TAATATTAATTACATTCAACCGATAATATAGATCGCTCCTGAACTTGTTCTCCTTCACCAGTTTCTCGAGAGGCACATTAGTCGCCACAATAAAGCGGACATCCAGTGGTATGCTTTTACAGCCTCCGACCTTTTCAATCTCTTTCTCCTGCAACACCCTAAGAAGCTTCGGCTGCAAAGGCATCGACAGCTGGTTGATTTCGTCCAGGAAAAAGCTGCCTCCCTGCGCATATTCCAGCTTCCCCTTGCTTCCGCCCCTCTTCGCCCCGGTAAAAGCACCTTCTTCGTAACCAAAAAACTCTGCTTCCAGTAACTCCGGTGGAATCGCCGCGCAGTTTATCTTGATCAAAGGATTTGCAGACCTCGTACTTAAATCATGAATAGCATGGACTACCAGCTCTTTCCCGCTCCCGGTCTCCCCCTCAATAAGCACAGTTGACAGAGATCTGGCCGCCTTCCGGATCTGTTCCTTCATTTTTTGTATCATGGTGCTTTCCCCAATAATATTATCCAAAGAGTACTTAGCACCGCGCATTTTTTTCAGTTCCTTCTTGTAAAGGTCAATCTCGTTGGCCATTTTGTTGACAATGTCCGAAAAGTTCATGGCCATCTCAATATTATTGATAATCACATGGATAAACCCAGCCACAATCTCGTCCTTGCGATAAATCGGTATATAATTGCTAAACGCCTTCACATTATCCTCGCCCCTGACTGGCGTAGGATTGCCGAAAAACCTCTTCCCGGTTTTTAATGCATCCCCAATCTTAGTAAAAGGCATCACATCCTTAACGAATTTCCCTTTCACATCGTCCAAACTCATATTCATATACTTTTTCCAGCTCTCATTTACATAAACATAGCGGCCGTCCTTATCTGTAATTACCACACCGTCAAGTTGATCCACAATCAGCTTGTAAATATCCTGCTCAAAATCAAACTCATCACCCATCACCATCAAACCTCCGAATCCGTTAAAGCTGCATAACCTCAAGTGAAATTTTTTGGAAGATCTACGAGAGTTTCTACTACACGTATTATTATAGTGCAAAATGTTCTGAAGTCAATATTTTACATGCTTTTTAGCAGAGCTGACGCATGAAATTCTTTTAAAATCTTATGAGTTTTGAAATTGGCAGTTTTTCAGTTTTCGCCTATCTGTTTCCCAATAATTGCCGGTTTGTCTGGGGCAACACATCTTAATCAAATACTTTTCCGCGTTCGCGTATGCCGGGCACCTTCAAACGGATAGATGGGCAGTGCTGTGCAATCGCTTAAGGAAGGTTGAAATGTACGTTTTAACGATTATCCCAATCTTTCAACGATTTGCCTGAAAAATTGCACACCCCCCTCTAATTTTCAACGATTCTCCTTGCCATAACCGACGAAAAAGCAGGAGCAAAGTCCTGTTGCTGTTAAAAAACTCTATTTCAGACCTCTACAAAATGATAGAAGCCACCTCGCAAAACCGCAAGAATGGCTTAAATGCTGGGCTTTTGGGCAAAACAAAACCACCCACCGATACAATCCTTTGTATCAATAGATGGTAGATTATTTGGCAAAGTAACAATGAATTGATAAAATGCACCGCTCCTGATTTCAAGGCGGTGCAAGTTTTAACGATTTGGAATCGTGCACACCCTTATAGTGCATTACGACTGCACTTTTGATACCGATGACAAATTTCTTTGATTGGCTCATCAAGGCAAGCGACATAACTGCTCTGCTTAACCATTCCTGCGAATTTTTTTATCGCTCAACATCTCTCGCAAGAACGACCTTATCGAACTCAGAATGATTATAATGGACCTACACAGTTGTCGGCTTCGAAAGCAGTAAAAATGCTTTGATGTTTCTTTAGTAGCTCATGGTCGTACTTATCGCTCATCCTAAAGCTTGAACACTTGCAGAATTTTGCTTACCAAGACATCCGTTCTGCTCGCGATTTTGGTGGCAGTCCAGTCGTCTTCGGAAGCCACATCGCCATTCAGGTTGAGCCCGTTCTTGTAGCCGATAAAACGACCGTCGCTATCCTTCCTGTCCCTCTTTTCCACGAACGGCTTATTGGAGAGCGTACTGTTGTAGCCAGTGATGGTCAGATTTCCGAGAGTATGGACGCACTGCGACTGTATCTCTTTAGCTTTCTGCTGGTTGCCCTTAGCAATCATATCAACCCAGGCTTTCGGAATATTTTCACCTTCAGGGAAGATGTGCTCGAGAGTCCAAATGTACACGCCATTGGTATTGCGCTTCCAGAGGTCAACGGTAGTCTCGCGTGTCATTCCGCTCTCGGCGATCTTGCAGAGGATGAAGCGGGCAACGTCGTAGTTGTCAGCGTAAATCGCACCACGGAGCTTTTCTTCGAATACAGCGTCGGAAGCCAAACTGGATGTCAACAACTTTTTGATGACATCAAACACCTGTTGCCCTTTTGCGCTGTTCTGCTCAATGTCGTCGATAACCCCCATGAACATCCTTGTCAGGTCACGAGTCGGCGGGGAGTCAGTCAGATTACGACGGACAAAGAAAGTAATCATCAACTGAGCGATTTTGGCGATATCGGACTCAAATAGGCTTAAATCTGCATATACCTTTTCCAAATACAGCAACAGCAAGTAGGACGGCGTACCTTGCACCCGTGAAAGCGATTGATAACTATCGCGCAGTACGGGACTTAACGAATCAGCATCACGAACTATAATTTTTGCATACAACTCCGCGTTGCATGTCAGCTCGTCTAAAAAGGTGTGTGGGTCTCTAGTTATAATTCGCTCATAAATGTCAAGCAAATTTGACCGAGTGGCTAAAGCACCCAATGGGAACTGGCGAGTATCGGTTGGACTAGTGAACGGGTTGTTCAGCGAACGACGGAACGCATTGTAGTTGTGCCGGAAGAACCTTTCCTGCACGGTGTAATCGTCGCCGATGTTTTCTAGAATAGCCTGCCAACGGGTGAAGTAATAGCCTATCGATTCGCTGCCCGCCGAGTCGAGTTTTGCCAGTAGTAGATTCTTTATCAGGTCTATCGCCGTCAACGGAGTCCCACGGTTATTTAACGACTCGAAAAGCGTATACGCTGCCGAGTGGTTGGAAACCTCTATCATAACCATTACAGATGAATTGACCTTTTCGAGCAATTCAAAGAGCGTAATTACCGCATCCTGATTCTTTTCCTCCACAGCTTTGGCAATCCGTCTCTTGAAGTATTCAAATGCCTTCTTAATACGACGGTTTCCGGCGAACTTAGGCATAGGTGAAGGTGAGATGATCTTCTGCTCGGCTAACACGCCCCTGTAGTCCTCAAGATTATGGTTCTGCGATTGAGGGATAACGCGGATTCCCGAAGCCGTATTCTTCAGGACGAGCTTTCTCTTCAATAAGGAAAAGTCGTCCTGCTGGTCTTCGCTGAGGTCGCCTTTATGCTGTGCTATCAAGGAGTATAAAGCGCACAGCAATAGACTGATGGTAGTGAGCCGTTGCTGGCCGTCAACGACCTCGCGCTTCGGTGCGTTGATAGCATCTACCGAAGTATCTATACAGATGATCGTGCCGAGGAAATAGCCCGCCTGATTATCGAGCAGGTCATCAAAAAGATTTTCCCATTGGTAACTGCCCCAAGTGTACTCCCGTTGATATTTTGGAATTTCAAAAATCATCTTGCCGTCCGCATCGAGCAGTTGCGAGATTGGATATTGATTTACACTCTTGATACTTATTCTAAGCCCCCCGATCTTGGACCCGTCATGTTTAAGTTGCTCTTCCAGTTCCTTTTCCAGGTTTGGTGTTCCACTGGCCATCGCCGATTTGCCACTGGCAAAGAAATCTATGCGCCACTTATTAAACTGGCTTCGGGCTACCTATTGCTGCCCGGCAGATGGCGGATGAGCCACTTGCAGGGATTTATGCTTTTCCCCCTCACAGCCATACATCCCCTTCCCGCGTCAAGCCATCGCCGTTGCCGCCGCATCATCTGCAGGTGGCAGTAGACCGCCTGTTGCATTAAACGCGCTCTCAATGCTCCGTGCCAGTGCTGCAATCTGGTTCTTTGGCTTGCCGACGTAGTGGTACATCAAATATCGGGTATCGACGAGGATTCCTTGGACACGCTCATACTTATGCCCAGCGACCTTCCAGTCTCCCGTTGCTTCACCGATATTCACGAAAGTATCATTTGTCCCGAATCTATTCTCAAGTGCGTTGTATGGCATAAGAAATGCATTGTAGACAGGCACCTCGCCGCCATAACGCACGCGGAAACGCTCCTGCGTCGCAATGTACTCGCCGTAGGTTATCTGCTTGTTTATCGAACTCGACTCCGGAAGGTCGGCCGGATTGCCTGAGATTCCGAATTTGTAGAACTTCGCGTCAATAACGTAAATCTTACCATCGTGCAGCATAATGGTGTCAGGCTCGAGCGCAGCATTTGTCCTGCCCCGCCCTGCACGGAGTGCCCACCGCGTTTTCGGGAAGTAGTCGACTTTATTCTTTTCGCCGAATACCCGGTCGATGAGTTTTTCCCAGACATACTCAAAACGGTCTGTGCCAAAGTAGAACTGCTTCTCTTTTGTTTTTTCGTCCATATACTCGAGCATTGCAATCATTGACTTAAAGAGCCGCTTATCTTTGTCGTTAAATATATTAGCGAGTTTTTCCCGCAGAAGCATAAGGAACATTTTGTTGTTCCGGGGAATTGTAGGTTTTTCGGGCAAGTACGGTGTGAAAAGCCAGCCGAGCTTGACGAAGCTCTCGTAAACGCAGAACTTATGAATCTGCGTTATCATGTTCCTGTCGTTCGGCGCGGACACGCGGACGATGCAATCGATATACGCGGGTGTGCCGTTTGCCTGAATCAGCGGGCGCTTGTTCCGCAAGGTTCGTGCCCAGTCATATTTCCCACGGTCGCCATTCTTGTATTGAGCCACTTTCTCAGTGTAATAGCCGTTTTGCTCCATAAAGTAGTTAATGACTTCCATATAGGCGTTTATTGGGAAATCTACTGACTGCGGGGCTTCAAACTTCTGCATCTGAAGAATCCTATCCGTGCGGTCAGTAAACTCAGCAAGCACAGAAATCAAGTGCAGAATATCCTGCCGCAAATCTCGCTCCGTTTCGGGCAGTTTATAGCCGATGGGAAAGTAGACCATCGCGTTGTCTGCATCAGCCTTAATGCCAACGAAACGGTCTCCATCCTCGTTTTTATTCACATGGCAGCGAGCGGTTAGTTCTGCCAGTACGTCCATATTGGCTCACCACCCTTCACAACTATTCATCATCCGTCGAAATTAGCGCAGCAAACACATCCTCTTTGAAAATAGAAAAGCGGGCGTTGCCCTGCGATTCGCGGAATTTGAGGATGATTTGCTCGAGACTGATATACTGCCCCGTCTCAAAAATATCCTCGCGGGAAAATTTGAACGCATCGTCCCAAAGGTATTTGAGTATCTTTTCGGGGAACTGTCGGTTTTGCATTGCGGCGATGCGCCTTTCCTCCGGGGTGGCCGCCGTGTCAGCTTCCGTTGCGTCGTAACGGAGGTCCGCTTCACGGATAAAGAACGCGCCGAGACGCTTATCTTCCGAGGACGTAACACGCACATTTTTCCTGAGTATGATGGAATTCATTGCCGTGTTAAACCGTCTCCAAGTGACATCTGTATCCAAAATCTTATTATCTGCATATGTTACTTTACCGAGGTCGTTTTCAATCATCCGCATACTCCACCTGCGCTGGAAGGCAGTGTCGAGCGTGAAAACGTTCTGGTCAGAAGTATTCATCGTGCCGATGATTGACATATTCGACGGAATGCGTACTTTGCGCGCAGCATCGCCATATACGATTCGAGCTATGTCGGCGTTGGATATGCCGTACTCACTTTCCCCGCTGTCAACGCGGTCAAGCAACTGAAATACCTCGCCGAATATCGCCGCAGCGTTACCGCGATTGATTTCCTCGATTATGAGATAGTATTCTTCGCCGGGATTTCTATAGGATTTTTCAAGCAAACGGGTAAACGGGCCCGCCGTAAACTCGTAGCTGACGTTGCCCTCCGTGACATTTGGCAGAATCTGTCCAACGAAATCGGAATATGTATAGTCAGGGTGAAACTAGAGTATACCCAGTTTGCCGGACACGCAGAAAGGTTCTATAATAAAACCTAGAAGGGGCGTGTTGGAACATGAGTACTAATAAAAAATTTGCTGATGACTACAAGCAAGAAATGGTAAAACTTGTTACAGAGCTAGGGAAAAAACCTTCTGAAGTAGCCAAGGATATCGGTGTTACCCCTGTATCAGTGAGAAGATGGGTACGACAGTATGGCATCCACGGGCAGGATGCTTTTCCCGGCAAGGGGAAGCTGAGGCCGGCCGA
>JAGXSQ010000135.1 GCA_018333395.1 Dethiobacter sp. | reverse complement strand
TCATCCGCTCAGGCAGAGCGCGACAACCCCTATGGCCGCAGCAAACGGGCAGCCGAGCAGGCAGTAGCGGCACTGGCCGATGCCACAGGCAACCCGTGCACGGTGTTTCGCCTGCCCGGGGTGTTCGGCAAGTGGTGCAGACCCAATTACAACTCAGTGGTGGCCACCTTTTGCCACAACTTGGCGCGGGGCCTACCCATTCAGGTTAACGACCCTTCTGCCAGCGTGCGGCTGGTGTATGTGGACGATGTGGTAGCGGCGTTCATGGCTGCACTAGAAGCCCCGGCGGCGGGTTTGTCGCAGGGCGTGGTGCAGCCAGAATACGGGGTCACACTGGGCGATTTGGCGGCGCAAATTCGAGCTTTTAACGACTGCCGCACCAGCTTGCAAACCGAGCGCGTGGGCACGGGCTTTGTGCGGGCGCTGTACGCGACTTATGTGAGCTATTTGCCACCCGAGAAGTTTGCCTACGAAGTGCCCCAACATGCCGACCCCCGCGGTGTGTTCGTGGAAGTGCTCAAAACCGCCGACAGCGGCCAGTTCAGCTATTTCACAGCCCACCCCGGCATTACTCGGGGCGGGCATTACCACCACACCAAGACCGAGAAGTTTCTGGTCATCAAAGGTGAGGCGTTGTTCAAGTTCCGGCACCTAGTCACCGGCGAGCTGGTGGAACTGCACACCCGGGGCGACAAGCCCCAGGTGGTGGATACCATTCCCGGCTGGGTGCACGACATCACCAACGTGGGCCCAGACGAGATGATCGTCATGCTCTGGGCCAATGAAAACTTTGACCGACTCAAGCCGGACACCGTTGCCAGCAAGGTATAAGCAGTGAAGAAACTCAAAGTCATGTCGGTGGTGGGCACGCGGCCCGAGATCATCCGCCTCTCGCGCGTGCTGGCGGCGCTGGATGTGCATTGCGAGCACGTGCTGGTGCACACGGGCCAGAACTACGATTACGAGCTCAACCAGGTATTTTTTGACGATCTGGGCGTGCGCAAGCCCGATTATTTTTTGAGCAGCGCGCAAGGCAGCACAGGCGCGGCCAACACCATTGGCAACTTGATCACGGCCGTGGATGGCGTGCTGGCGCAGGTGCAGCCCGAAGCCATGCTGGTGCTGGGCGACACCAACAGCTGCCTGTCAGTCATTCCGGCCAAACGGCGCAAAGTGCCTATTTTCCACATGGAAGCGGGCAACCGCTGCTTCGATCTGCGTGTGCCGGAGGAGACCAACCGCCGCATCGTCGACCACACGGCCGACATCAACCTCACCTACAGCACCATCGCGCGCGATTACCTGCTGCGCGAGGGCCTGCCGCCCGATCAAGTCATCAAGATCGGCAGCCCGATGTACGAGGTGCTGCACCACTATCTGCCGCAGATCAAGGCATCCGATGCATTAAGCCGGTTGGGTCTGCAGCCCGAGCAGTATTTTGTGGTGAGCGCGCACCGCGAAGAAAACATCGAATCGGACCAAGCGTTTACCAAGCTGGTGGCTGTGCTGAATGCGCTGGCCGACGACCATGGCTTGCCGGTGGTGGTATCGACCCACCCCCGCACCCAGAAGCGGATAGACGCAACCGGTTCACAATTTCACCCGTTGGTGCGCTTGCTCAAGCCCTTGGGGTTTTTGGATTATGTGAACCTGCAAATGCAGGCCAAAGCGGTGCTGTCTGACAGCGGAACCATCAACGAAGAATCGTCGATCCTCAACTTTCCAGCGCTGAACCTGCGCGAGGCCCACGAGCGCCCAGAAGGCATGGAAGAAGCCGCCGTGATGATGGTGGGCCTAGAGGTAGAGCGCGTTCGTCAAGGCTTGGCCATTCTGGCCACCCAGCCGCGCGGTGAAGAGCGCAGCTTGCGCCTAGTGGCGGACTACAGCATGCCCAACGTGAGCGACAAGGTGCTGCGCATTATTCACAGCTACACCGATTACATAAATCGGGTGGTTTGGAAGAAGTACTGAGGCAGGCTGCTTTGAGGATACTTGTGGTCAGCCAGTATTTTTGGCCTGAGAATTTTCGGATCAATGATCTGATAAAAGAATGGGTAGAGCGTGGACATACAGTGACGGTACTCACTGGCTTACCCAACTATCCAGAGGGCAGGGTGTTTGATGCGTATCGTAAAAACCCAAACGCTTTTATGCAGTACGAGGGTGCAAGTGTAGTACGCATACCGGTGCTGCCGCGTGGCAATGGAAGCGTTCGACTTTTTTTGAATTACTTAAGCTTTGTCCTGTCTGGCATAATTTTTGGGGGATCGAAGTTAAAAAAGCTGCGATTTGACGTGATTTTTGTTTACGAACCTTCCCCGGTAACAGTGGGCCTGCCTGCTGTATGGTTGGGCAAAATTAAAAAAGCGCCAGTTGTTTTTTGGGCGCTCGACCTATGGCCAGAAACTTTGGCTGCCGTAGGCATAGTGCGCTCGGCTCGCGTGCTGGGTTGGGTTGGGCATTTGGTGCGATATATTTATAACCACTGCACCTTGGTGCTTGGCCAGTCGCGTGGGTTTTTGGAAAGTATTGCAAACTACTGTAGCAACAAGGACAAAATTCGATATTTTCCAAGCTGGGCAGAAGACATATTCTCCTATGAACACGTTGAACCTGCCATAGAGTTGTCAAAGCACGTAAATGGCTTTACTGTGATGTTTGCCGGTAACGTCGGAGAGGCGCAAGATATGCCAGCCGTGTTGGAGGCGGCTGAATTGTTAAGGAATAACGATGCTATAAGATGGGCCATAGTTGGCGATGGCCGCAAGTTCCAGTGGCTGCAGTCAGAGGTGCTGAAACGCGGCTTGCAAGGCAAGGTGCTGCTCCTTGGGCGCTACCCAATGGAGCGTATGCCTTCGTTTTATGCACACGCCGATGCTCTTCTTGTTTCTTTGAAGCGCGACCCGGTTTTCAGCATTACGATACCCGGCAAAGTGCAATCATCCCTTATGGCTGGTATACCATTGCTTGGAATGCTTGACGGAGAAGGTGCGGCCATCATCCATGAAGCCCGAGCTGGCCTAACCTGCCCAGCTGGCGATAGCGCTGGTTTAGCCAAAGCAGTTCTCACTTTGGCGGCCTTGTCATCCGGTGAGCGCAAGCAACTAGGGTTGAACGGACGGCGATATGCGCAGTTAGAATTTGGACGCACCCAACTCATGGATCGCTTGGAAGGCTTTTTGCAGGAGGCCATAGCCATCAGGAAAAGGCATGGGTGATGGATTTGGACGCAAATAGCATTTGAACTTTTAGCGGGTTTTTTCGTAAATCGTGTTTCTCGCCTCCAAGCTTCTATCCGCCATCACCCAGCCCATGTTTTGGTTGGCGCTGTGGTGGGTGCTGGCCTTGCTGGTGCTGTGGCGCCGCCGTGTGTTGGGCATGTCTATGCTCTGGGCGGGTTTGGTGGTGCTGGGTTTGCTGGGGTTCATGGCGCTGCCCGATGCGTTGTTGCGCCCCCTCGAGAACCGCTACGCTGCGCCGCCCGCGCACACCGTGGGGCAGCATGTGGGTGTGATTGTGCTGGGTGGGGCCACCGGGCACCCAAGCAGTTTTGCTGCCCACGGTCAAGTGCCCCTAGGCGATGCAGCCGAGCGCATGACGGCGCCGCTGTATTTGATGCGCCAGCACCCTACGCTGGAGCTGGTATTTTCGGGTGGCGAAGGGCGGCTGCTGCCCACGGGCACGACCGAGGCCGAACTGGCAGGCGCATTTTTTGCGCAGCACGGGCTGGACATGCGCCGCGTGCAGCTTGAAGGCGGCGCCCGCAACACGCGCGAAAACGCCATCAAGGTGGCACAGCTGCTGGGGCCGCGCTGCCAGCAGCCTTGGCTGCTGCTTACATCGGCTTGGCACATGCCGCGCGCCATGGCCGAGTTTCAGGCGCAGGGCTGCCGCGTGACACCCTATCCGGTGGACTTTCGCACGGGCACCAGCACGCCGCTCACCGAGTATTCATTGGCCCGTAGCCTGCTGCGCTGGCAAACGGCTTTGCACGAGTGGCTGGGGCTGCTGGTGTATGGCCTTACGCGCGGTTGATGAGCCGCAGCTTTGAGCACAAACCGGCCGGCGGCCCAATCCTCCACATGACATCAAACCCACCCAACTCCAGCACCCCCAACACCACCAGCACCCGCACAGGCGTTTTGATCACCGGCGTATCCGGCTTTGTGGGCCAAGCGCTCGAGCGCCGTTTGCACGATGCTGGGTTTGCGGTATCGGGCAGCGCGCGGCACGAGCACCGCATGGCGGGCGGCGCACTGGCCGGGGTGGCGCAGCTGCACA
>JAGXSQ010000134.1 GCA_018333395.1 Dethiobacter sp. | reverse complement strand
TGGGCATCGCCCAGCTCGCCGTCACCCAGATCAACGCGCAGGCCGGCGTGGAGCTGTCCGCCTACGAGAAGGTAGCCATGATCAACAATCTCCTTGTCAGTATTGTCTCAGACAAAGCGGCGCAACCTGTCATCAATGTCGATCTGCGCTCGCTTTTGCCCGAGATCGAGGAAACCGTCCGGAAGGCCGGAGCCGGCTCAGGATCCGCGGTAGCGCTCCCACCTTCTGCTGACTAGTTAAATATGCGTACCAGGCCGATCGGGATAACCCGGTCGGGCTCAACTGGAGCCAGCTCGAGGCGATTGCAGCCGCCGCCCTCGCCTCGCCGAAGTTGATCGGATGGAATGTCACAATCTATAACCCTGACCTGGACCCAGATCGAGACGGAGCACGGCGCATCGTGCGGTTCCTCGCGGACATGACTAGGATTTGCAGTCATATGGGGTAGGCGACAGATCCCAAGGGAACTAAGTCAGAAAAATACAAAAAAGGAGAGCCCATGCTTCGTCTAGATCATTTTGTGCTAAATATCGAGAACAAGCCAGATGAGTTAAATCACTTGAAAAAGCGAATTGCAGGTGCAGGATATCCTTTCGAACCCACCTGGGGTAAAGGCACAAAAGGCTTTAAGGCAGGAAACATATGGATAGGCGAACAATATTTTGAGCTAATATGGCTGCTGACAGAAGACGGTGGTGGATGGAAAGATGATTGGGTTGAGAAATATAATAAAGGACATCGGGGAATAATTGCCCTCTATTTAATGACCGATGAGCTTGACAATTTAAGAGAGAGCTTAATTGACAGAGGGATTCAAGTAAGTGAACCTCAGCGAATCAGCTTTCGCTGGTTTTTTGGGCTTTTTAAAAAAACTATGCCCTGGAGAAGCCTTTTTACACCCCCTATTCCAGGCACGAGCCTGCAAATTTGTTTTGGCGAGCTGGATAGTCCACAGCTAATGGAAAAAGTTAGGGCGTATATGGTGCCAAATTCCGCAGATAATGGGATCTTTGGAATTGAAGAAGCAATTATTAAGAATAATTTTTCTGAAGAAGCTATCTCCTACGTCAAGAACTTATTTCCTGATTTGAAGCAGCAGGGCTCTCATTTATTATATGACATGGGCTCCACCAGGTTATCCTTTGAATCATGGAGAGAAACTCTGCCGTTATCTATAGAATTAAGAGCGGTGACAACTAATCCAACGTATGCAAATAAAGATTTTCAGATTGAAAACGTCAAAGTAACAAATATTTTCTACCCAACATCAAATTTGCCTATATATTTCTCTGAGGCAGAGACAAAAGGGCACAGGAAATTACGTCAGAAGAAACACAGTGAAAGATTTATCAGCGTGGTAAAGAATTTTTTGGGATAGCATGGAAGCTGCTTAAGAAGCTGTTGTCTTTAGAATGAACAAACATTTTAACCGGCAGACGGGCGGCCGACACGCCGGAGCTATAGACTGATTCGTTACAAGTTTAGCTTTAATTCCCGGAGGTAAAGAGCGATGGAGAAAGAGATTAACATAGAGCAGTTAAAGTCTTCCGATGAGACAGAGGCGCTTATGGTGCTTTTCCACGCTTTTGCAGAAAATGGCTCCTCCACTCATGCTGCACAATCGAAGGTATTAAGGGCGATAAGAAGGTTAGTGAATGCCCTTCCGGGATTATTTGGCCAAAGGATGGGACTGAGGGCTAAACTTGGCCTTTGGGGCGGCTTTGCCAATTACAATATGTACGGGATTCGCCAAGACGGAAAGCTTATCTGCGTTGCCGTTTTTTATAATGCCGAGAAACGACCGCCTATATTATTGATAATAATGGGCTTCTTCATTTCTGTGATCTTTCGGGCGGGCCAACTGCTGAGGCGGCAATTTGCGATAGAGGTTGAAAGGATTTGCGCAGAAATGCCAAAACATTATTGGAAAGACCAATATATGAATCTGACAAGTTTCGGGACCTTGCCCGCGTATCAGAAACAGGGACTCGGCCGCGAAATGCTTCGCTTTATTTGCCGGGTGGCAGAGAGTAAAGGGTTTGCAGGAATACAGCTGCTTGCTACAGGTCGGGACAGTCCTGCCTTCCACCTATATATAAAAGAGGGGTTTATTGCGGAAAATGATTTAAATATCGCCTCGGAGGTCGTGGTTCCAATGCAGCTTACATTTCTCAAAGAACCATGTTGATACCGCTCATTGTTCTCTCTTTGACTATGCTGCCTATCGCCTATTTTGCACATTGGATAAAACCCTCTTTTGTGGGCGTGGCCATATATTTCGGCATATTCGCAGCAATATACGTCGTTATCTGGACATTGCAGTACAGCATCTGGAAGCATAGCATTGAGCGGATAAATGACAGGATTAAGTCCAAAAAGTAAAGGAACAGTTCCGGCTAGAGGCGCGGGGTTTGTCTGCGCGGGTTCCATTATATATTTGTGGGAGCGATAAAAGTGGGCTTTTGGTTATTTATGTTAATCATGGTTATGTTTATACCTTTGACCATTATACTATGGGGACGGCTCTTTATGAAAAAAACTCCGCAAACCATTAACTATATCTATGGTTACCGGACAACAATGTCCATGAAAAACAAAGACACCTGGAACTTTGCCCACAAGCATTGCAGTAAAATATGGTATTATAGTGGGATGATTTTACTTCCCTTATCAATTAGCGGTATGCTTTTTTGTATGGGCAGCGAAGTCGGCACAATTGGTACTATAGGAGGCATCCTTGTTGGCATCCAAACGCTGGTCCTAATTGCGTCGATATTTCCAACTTCGATCGCTTTACACAAACAATTCGATAAAGACGGAATGCGAAAAGCTAAACACTCGTGACATCATGCCAACCTTTTAATCTTTGGGTTGACGCGTTGTGCATGGAGGGGGAGTATATGAGTCCTGATCTTCCAATATAAACTGCCTGCTTTTTCAGTAAATTTCGCTTATAAGGAGGGACCCCGGTGAACTGTGTGCCAGAACCACTGCTTGAGCTGAATAATCTGTCCAAGAGCTACAACGACTTGCCGGCTGTGCAGAATATTGCCCTGACGGTCAACAGGGGGGAAATATTCGGTTTTCTCGGGCCTAACGGCGCGGGAAAGACCACTACCATGAAATGCTGCGCCGGTTTGCTGCGTCCAAGCGGCGGCTCCGTGCACATCGCAGGCTTCGACCTGGCGCGGCAGCCGGCCGCGGCCAAGGCTTTGCTGGGATTTGTTCCCGATAACCCCTACCTCTACGAGAAAATGACCGGCCACGAGATGGCTGTTTTTGCCGCCAGGCTCTACGGCGTGGCGACGGAAGGGCTGTCGGATAAAGTGATCAGCTACTTTCGCCTCTTTGAGATGGAAGCCGAGTGTAAACAGCTGATCCAGGGCTACTCCCGGGGCATGCGCCAGAAGACCGCTCTGGTAGCTGCCTTATTGCACCAACCCTCTTTGCTGCTGGTCGACGAGCCGACAGCTAACCTTGACCCCAGAAGCGCGCGGTTGGTAAAAGACATTTTCCAGTCACTCAAAGCGCAGGGCCGCTCTGTCTTTTTGTCCACTCACGTTATGGAGATCGCCGAAAATCTCTGCGACCGCATCGCCATTATCGCCGGGGGCAAGCTGCAGGCTCTGGGAAGCATGGAGCAGCTGCGCAAGCAGATCCGCGGCGGGTCCCTGGAAGAGATCTTCCTTGCTCTGACCGGCGGAGATGACCCGGAAACGCAAAAGGTGCTGCAGGAGCTAATCCGCGCGGAAGGAGAGCGCTGAGATGGAGCAACTGTACCTGCTGTTCCAAAAGGAGCTGCTTCTGTGGCGTAACGGCTATTGGCGTACACGCAAACAGATAGCGCTTACTTTGGCTGTGGCCGCGCCGGTCGCCCTGGTGGCAGTGTTCAGCGGCAGAGCTGTGCTGCGCTGGTTCAGCCCCATCGCCGAGGAGGTCCAGGGCGGTTTGACGGTAAATGCCTTATCACCGCTGGTGACGCTGCTGATGGTCTGGCTGTTTATGCTTTTCTTTTTTTCCGCTGCCATGCTAAGCCGGGAACGCCTTCTCCTCACGCCCGACCTGCCCTTTTTGATGGCTACGCCCGTTAACGCCAAAATCATCCTGGCGCAGCGGTTGATTTTCTTAACCTTTCTATCCCCCTTCGGTCTCTTCGAAGTAGCCGTCTTCGGTCTGACTCCGCTGGCAGCGATGGGTCTTCTGACCGCGGCGCCCTGGTTTTACTATCTGTTGCTTCTATATCAGTCTTTTGTCCTTTATGCACAACTTGCCACAATCTGTGCTGATAACTTTTGCCGCTCTGCTTACCGTCACGCTGGCGATAACAGTTACCTGGCGGTCGCTCTGCCGCATGGCCGCCGTCTGGCAGGCCATGGAGATCAAATAAGGAGGTTTAAGCAGGTGGAAACAAAAAAGCACATAAAGGGCTTAAGAATAATTATCTCTTGTTTTGGCTTTCATTCTGGTTTAAAACTCTGGTTGACGGAATCGCTGGATGGCTCCTATTAATGCATGATGCCGAAAACGTTACCAAGGTCTCCCCGGTATGGGCACATCAATCTATTTTTATGATTTTAGCTCTTCTCAGCGTAGCTGGAACAATTCTTTTACAGAGAATCTGATGCCCGAAAGACTATACTCTATTGTTCCCACCCCAGGTGTTGAGTAAAAAAGGAAGCTATAATTTCCGCCAATTCCTGTTCGTAACCTTGCCGGAAATGATCCGCTCCGGGGAAAATTTTCAAGAAATTTAAAACGCAAGCAGGTTTAAAATACTGGGTCAGGCCAGATCTTTCAGCGCCTGGCGGCGTGTACCTGGGTTGGGGGCAGATCCGCTATGGACGCATGCGCCTTGCATGGCCTATCACTTCTTCTAAATTAGATTGCGATTTATACTATATTGCAGTATGATTACCTTAAAGACACAGCTAGGAGTGATTGTAATGAATATGATAAACGTGACAGAAATAAGAAGGAACATCCGCGAGGTTCTT
>JAGXSQ010000133.1 GCA_018333395.1 Dethiobacter sp. | reverse complement strand
ACTTTTACGATAGTGTTGTTTTTTAGGAGGCGTTCCATCATCTCAGTTCGACCTCCATTGCCAGAAACTCTGGTTTTGGGCAGGCGGCTTGCATAAATTAATCAGCAACTGTTTCAGCGTTTTCTCATCCAAGTAGCGTGTCAGCTTCCCATTGTTTGTGATCGAAACTACCCCCGTCTCCTCGGAGACAACAATTGCCACCGCATCCGATTGTTCCGAGACGCCTAAAGCTGCGCGGTGCCTGGTACCCAGTTCCGTACTAAGATTAGGGTTTTCTGTCAACGGCAGATAACAGCCTGCAGCCATCATTCGGTTCCCGCGGATAATTACTGCTCCGTCGTGCAAAGGGCTGCGGGGCAGAAAAATATTGATTAACAGCTCCGCTGTCACTTGCCCATCAATAAAAATCCCTGTTTCCACCAGTTCGTTAAGCCCGGTCTCCCGCTCCAGCACAATTAAGGCACCAAGCCGTTTTTTCACCAATACTTGCACGGCTTTAATCAATTCATCCAGCATCAGCTCAAAATCTGTATCAGCATATAGGTAGTTGCTGCGGGTAAAAATTTTGCCGCGCCCTAAAGTTTCCAGAGCTCTGCGTAATTCCGGCTGAAAAAGAATGGCAATAGCCACAAGGCCGATAGCCATCGTATTGCGCAGCAGCCAATGAAATGTATGCAACCCAAGCTGCCCGCTTACCACCGTAGCAATCAGCAGTACAGCCAGTCCTTTAACCAATTGCTCTGCGCGTGTTCCGCGGATAAGAATAATTGCTTTATAAAAAACATAGGCAACGAGGGCGATATCCAACAGACTCAACCAGTTTAAAGCAGTAATTATTTGCAGAAATTGCGCCACGTCCGTCACCTCCAAAAGGCAAAGGGTAAATATCCCACTCGACTGTTTTCTTATTCGCTAGCCGGTCGCAAAAAACCTGCCAGACCGCAACGCTTATCTTTTTTTATCTGGAAGCTTAGCGCCGGCGGAAAAACTCCCGGGTCAGCGCCATAATCACACCGCTTAGTCCCCAAAGACCGATAAGATTGGGAATGGCCATCAACCCATTTAAGGTATCGGCCAAGGCCCAAACTGTTCTTATACCACCCATAGCTCCCACGGGGATTAGCAAAATCCAGACCAACCGGTATAAGATTATTGAGCCGGTACCTGCCAGATATTCGCAGCATCTCTCACCGTAAAATGACCAAGCAACCAGCGTGGAGAAAGCGAAAAATATTAGGCTGAACGCCACAATATAGCCGCCTACACCTGGTAGACCACGGCTGAATGCGGCCGTGGTCAAAGCTGCGCCCTCAAGCCCTTCAATCCAGACGCCAGTCACCAAAATCGTGAGGGCAGTTATGGTGCAGACAAGATGGGTGTCAAAAAAAACTTCAAAGATACCCCAAAGCCCCTGTCGGGCGGGATGGTCCGTTTTTGCGGCAGCGTGGGCAATGGAAGCGCTGCCAAGGCCTGCTTCGTTAGTAAAGATGCCGCGTGCCACACCAAAGCGAAACGCTTGCAGTACGCCGGCTCCGGCAAACCCACCCACGGCGGCACTGCCTGTAAAGGCATTCCCGATGATGGCAGCAAAGGCGGCGGGAATCCGGTCGGCAAACGACAGCAGAATAATCAGGGCACCCGCCAGATAAAATGCTGACATCAGCGGAATCAGCTTAGCAGTGAGCGCAGCCACCCGGCGAATGCCCCCCAAAATCACCAAAGCTGTAGCAATCGACAAAGCCACGCCCGTCACGAGCGGCGGGATATTAAAGGCCTGGTGTACCGCGTCTGCCGCCGAATTGGCCTGCACCAGATTGCCGATGCCAAAAGCAGCAAGTGAACCAAAGAGAGCAAACAGCACGGCTAAAAAGCGGTTTCTTAGGCCATATTCCAAAAAATACATCGGCCCTCCCACCACCATGCCGCCCTGACTGGTTTGCCGATAGTGGACGGCTAAAACTACTTCCGCATATTTTGTCACCATCCCAAAGAAAGCAGAAACCCACATCCAGAAAATTGCGCCTGGACCGCCTAGAGTAATGGCGGTTGCCACGCCGGCAATGTTTCCCGTACCGATTGTGGCAGCAAGAGCAGTAGTCAGTGCCTGGAAAGGGCTTAGCTCCCCTTTGCCGCTTTTTTCCGACTGAAAAATGCTAAAGACTGTTTCTTTAAGCATCAGGCTAAAGCAGCGAACCTGCAGAAATTTGCAGCGCACCGTAAGATAGATGCCTGTGGTGAGAATGGCAGCAGTCAGCACCGGCCCACCGACAAAATCGTGGAGCAAGCGATTGAAATTGCTCAAAATTTCAACTATGCCCACAGCTAACCCCCCCGTCCATCTTCTCTCAAAAATAGTATGCCGTCGGACAGGGAAAACATGTTATTATTTTTGACAGCTTTAACGCTGACCACTGTAAAGCTGACCACAATGCGGGCATTTGCCGTCGCTCAAATCCGACTGTACTTGATAGCCGTCTCGATGAATCAGCTTCAAACCACACTGGGAGCAAAAAGTATGGGCCAACTGATGACCCCAAAGATTGCCAAGATAGACATGCGACAACTTTTCCTTAGCTATCGCCGCAATATTTTCCATTAATGCCACAGGCGTGGCCGGTAGCGTAAATTTATGTTGAGGATAATAGCGCGAGAAATGAACTGGAATGTCAGGACTAAGACCGGCAACCCAGGCGGCAAAGCGGCGAATCTCGGCTTCACTATCATTAAGCGTGGGAACTACCAGATAAGTCAGCTCTATATGGGCTGCCGCTGCCGCCATTTCCACGTAGCGCAAAACCGGTGCCAGGCGCCCGCCGCAATACCGGCGGTAATAGTCCTCATTGAATGCTTTCACATCAATATTCAACGCGTCAAGATAGGGGAGCAATTCTTGCAGTGGTGCCTCATTTAAGAAGCCATTTGTAACAAGCACATTTTTATAACCCCGCTTTTGAGTAAGTATGGCTGCCGCCAAGACGTACTCATACCAGATACCCGGTTCTGAATAGGTGTAAGCAATCCCCAGTGGGTTTTGCTCTGAGTAACTTTCAAGGAGTGCGATCAATTCCGTCGGGTTTAGCATGACGCTTTCAACGCCCGGAGTTCCTGTAGCCAGTTGCCAGTTCTGGCAAAAACCGCAGCTCAAATTACAGCCTGCCGTACCAATGGAAAGAATTTTGCGGCCGGGATAGAAATGGTAGAGCGGCTTTTTTTCGATCGGATCCATGGCCAGCGCGGCGCATAAACCATAATTCATGGTGAAAAGCAAGCCGTCTTTTTCTCGCCGCACGCCGCAGCGACCGGTTTCAGCAGCCCCCAAAGAGCAAAAATGCGGACAGAGCAAGCAGCGCACTCCGGCGTCTTGTTTTTCATAATAAAGCGCTTCCTGCATCAATTCCACGCTCCCTTCAATAGTAACGTGTCACCAGAAAGCGAGAAATTCGATAACTCTCCTCTGGCATAATCCCGGCTTTTTCTAGTGCAATCGACAATTGTCTCTCCACCGTATCTACTCCGTCCAAATCCGGCAGGAGCAGACCTTTGCGCCCACCCTTTTGGACAATCACACCGTATTTTTTCGGATCCAGTTCACCCGGCCCGCTGATCGCCTCCGGCGGGGAAAGCACATCGACTGAATACTCGATCAGTGGCAACTCCTCCACCGTAACCGGAGGGAAACGAGGGTCATAAACCCCGGCAGAAATAGTGTTTTCCACAATTTCTGTCGCCAAATTGTCCTGAACCGGCGCTATAGTACCGATACAACCCCGTAACTGCCCGTTTATTTTTAGAGAGACGAAGACGCCGGCTTGCTGCGCCAAAAGCGGGGAGCCGGAATGTGGCTCAATAATTTCTTTGTGACGCACAAATGTTTCTAATGTAGTGCGTGCCAGCTGTACAAACTCGCTTTCCGCCTCACGATCTTTTTTCATTTTTGTGTCTTTGGGGGTAAGATCTGCCACCAGATAACCTACACCAAACGGCGCCTCATAAGAAATGATCTCCGGCTGCACGCTTTGGCCATCCAGAATCCCGAGACAAATTACAATTGAGCGGTAGCCGCATTCCCCCGCTTCTGCCAACAGCCGGTTGTCTATGCTCAAAATAGACTGGGGATCAAAGCGCTCCAGCAGTTGGACTAGTTTTTGGTCGAATTCCCGGCCGGCTGCCGAAAAACCGGCGGGCGCATCTTTTGTCAGTCGATGCGAAAGGTCACCGCTTGCCACAATGGCAGCGCGGCGCTTCAGACGGAGCAAAGCACGTTGCACAGCTTGTCCGAAAGCGAACAACTGTTGCGACGCAAGATGTCCAAATGTAAGATGAACGAGTGGTAGCCGAACACCGTTTTTGGCTAAGAAATACAGCGGCACCAAAGCGCCATGGTCCAAATCTGCCGATACCCCATAGGCGGCAGCGCCGTGCTCATCTAGTCTTATCGTCCGAATCCCGGCTTTGTCGGCCTCAAGCTCGATAGCTGCAAGTAACTGCAGATCATTCTGATAGGCAACGCCTACGCCGGGCGCGCCAAAACGAGCCAATGACCCTTCAAGGATGTTTACGGACAACAACGCTACGGCGTCATGAAATACCGGTCCATGAGGTGTGATCAGGACTATTGTCTCCGCGCCACTTGTTTTTACGCGGCCAGCCATTGCTGCCATTGCTTCGGCAGTGGCAGCCACTTTTACACTCTCCGCACCACCTACCTCTAAAATCAGAATGGGAGGATGCGGGTAAATTCCGGCATGAACCACAGTACGCATAGCAATTCACTCCAATCAGTTTTCTTTGACTATCATTACCCAAAATTTTCTTCCTTACATCTATTTTAAAGGAACTTAAAAAGAAAAGCACGAATATATGTTACCGTTACGTTGTTAGCTGCTCAACATACTTTATCACAGCCAAGTAAATGGCCCAAGCCAACTTGGCTTGGTATTCCGCTTGCTTCAGCAGTCCTGCCTCCT
Organism: Dethiobacter sp.; assembly: GCA_018333395.1. The sequence continues at coordinate 120 of JAGXSQ010000133.1, read as the reverse complement.
GCGGATTTGAAATAAATCCTGTCTCCACCAAGACGGCAGGCGTCTGCACCTCGTTTAAAATAAAATAATCGCCAGGCTGAGCTTGACGGTTCGTATTGGCTAGAATACGGCTTAATTCTT
>JAGXSQ010000132.1 GCA_018333395.1 Dethiobacter sp. | reverse complement strand
GGCTGCCGCCCCTTCGGCGAGCCTGCGGGCTCTGAGCACCCCGCGAGCGTAAGGGTGAATCCCCCCCTACGACCCCCCCATTGTGTAGGAAATCATATAATTTCCTACACAATAAAAATAGTCTAACCTCGCTACGACGCCAGGCCCAAGAGGCAAAAATCAAGCAGTTTTTCCGCTTGTTTTTCCATGGCATCTGCTGCCTGCCCCGCAAAGAGGACAAAAACTAGCAAGGTTGAAAACATCCCGATGATGGCCTGAGCTACAACAGCAGTATCTACGGGACGGAAATCCCCGGCAGCTATCCCCTCCTGCAAAAGCTCCTCTAAAAAGCGGCCTAGCCGCATGTAACGGCCAACCATGGCCTCCCGCATCTCTGACCGCGACGCAGGTCGCTCGCCAATAATAATCCGAGTTGCTGCCGCATGTTGACTAATAAACGACAAGTGTCGCCCAAAGACAGCCTGCAACTTAGCGGTGGCCGGCAAAGACGGCACTGCTGCCGCTACCAGAGCCATAAAATATTCATTGAAGCCTGCCTCTAAACCAGCGGCAAACAGATCTTCTTTGCTGACAAAATACTCGTAGATCGTCCCTTTGCCCACGCCTGCGCGCTCGGCGATATCTTCTATTTTTACCTGGTCATAGGGACGTTCACCAAAAATATCCATAGCCGCCGCTAAAATTCGGGCTTTCTTTTCGCTTATTTCTTGCATCATCACACCTTCATTCCAGCGACTGGCCGGTAGCCAGCCGCCAACTGAGATAACCCAGGTAACTTTCGTAACGGGCATGTAACAAGTCCTGCTCCCGCTCTGCCAGAGCATCTTCGGCAACAGTCACCTCAAACTGTGTTCCTGCTCCCGCCTGGTAACGTAAGACTGCCAAGCGATGTGCCTCGGCTGCAGCACGAACTCCCTGCTCCAGGGCGATCAACTGTTTTTCCAAGCCGGCCAAGCGGTGATATAGCTGAAAGACTTCCAAGCGGACTGCCTCTGCCGCCATCCGCAGCTGCAGGCGCGCCTCCTCAGCCTCCAGTTCTGCTCCACGCTGAGCGGCATCGTCAAGACTATGCCGAGCGTATTCAAGCTCTCTTTCCTCGAGCCGCAATGTTTCTCTGGCCACAATTACTTCCAGCCGCCCGGCTTCCGCTCCGGCAAGCCCTTTTGCTAAATCAAGAGTTTCTTGCTCCGGCACGCTAAACCCTCCCGGCAACTCTATTGCAGCTGCGAGCGGTCTACCAAGGGACTTATTAAGCGCTGCCTGCGCCGCCTGCACGCTGCTTTCGGCAGAAAATAGCTGCGCCTGGGCAGCCGCCACGTGTGCCTGGGCTGTCAGGATATCGCTCCTGGCTACCGTTCCCGCCCCAAAAGCAACTTCGGCCAACCTTTGTTGTTCCCTGGCCCGCCTTTCAGCCTGCCTAGCCAACTTCAGGCGGTCAAAGGAACGATACAGTTCTAGGTAATTGCTCTGCGTCTCCAACAACAAGAGATTGCGGGCAGCCTGCTTCCCGTGCAGAGCCAGCGTCTCCAACTGCTCAGCCTCCAGCGAACCTGTATAAACCAGTAACATCTGTTTCGGCGGCAGTGTGCCGGTAGTGATTAACTGATAAATGGCGCTGTCCACGCTTTGGCGTAACTGCTCCGCACCAACTCGCCCCTGCTCCGCCTGCACCTCCGCCAAACGTGTCACCGGGTTATTCTTCAGGGCTTGCTCCATCACCCACCGCAAAGTAAGCGCCTCCCCTGCCGCCAGAGCAACTGCACCCACCGCCAGCAACAACGAAACAACCACAGCCACTATCCCTGCTTTTTTTGCCAAAACCAGCTTCAGCTTCATATTCCCGCCTCCCCCATCACCGTTTTCTGCCGTTTGCTACGCAAACGCTCGCCCAGGTCATCCAAAATGCTGTAAATCACCGGTACCACCAGCAGCGTCAGCAAGGTTGAGACCGAGAGCCCGCCAATGACTGCCGTAGCCAGCGGTGCTTGCGTTTCGGCGCCGGCACCAATCCCAAGCGCCATGGGCAGCATACCGAGCACAGTAGTCAGCGTAGTCATTAAAATCGGCCGCAGACGCACCGGCCCCGCCAGAAGAATGGCCTCTCGGCAGGAATTTCCACGCTCCCGCAGTTGATTAATATAATCGACTAGGACGATGGCGTTGTTAACTACGATACCCGCCAGCATTATTACCCCGATAAACGCCGGCACGTTCAACGTCCGACCGGTGAGAGCAAGAGCCAGCACCACACCCACAAATGTAGGAGGCAGAGCAAACATAATAATAAACGGATGGAGCAAAGACTCAAACTGCGCCGCCATAATCATATAGACCAGCAAAATAGCCAGCACCAACGCCATCCCCAGCGAAGCGAACGACTCGGCCATCTGCTGCTGTTCGCCCACAAATTCCACTGAGTAGCCACTTGGCAGGCTTAACAGCGCCAGTTCCCTGTTAATGTCGGCCACCACAGGCCCAAGCGAGCGGCCGGATAGCTGAGCCGTAACGTTTGCGCTCCGCACCTGGTCATTGCGAGCGATACTTACTGCGCCAAGCGCCTGACTAAATTCGGCTACCTCGCCAAGCGGGACGCGCAGGCCGGTCGGCGAGAATACCTCCAAACTTTGCAGGTCAGCAATATTCTCTCGCAGCCCTGCGGGCACTTGCAGACGCACGTCCACCTCCTGCCCGTCGCCGCGCAACCTAGTAACCACCTGGCCGCTTAGCGCTGTCCGCAGTGTGTTGTTCACAGCAGCCGACTGAATACCCAGAGCGGCAGCCTGTTCGCGATCTACCCTCACCTGCAATTCAGGCCAGGCGCGGTCAAAGCTGGTAGCCACTTCCCGTGTCCCCTCTACCTGCGCCACAATACTTTTAACCTGGTCAGCCAGTTGCTTTAGCAGCGGCAGGGAATCTCCTTTGAGTAAAATGTCGACTGGTGCGCCGCCGCCACCCATGCTCATATTCTGCGAAGGGCGCACACTGATTTCCGCTCCTGCCACCGTCCCAGTCA
>JAGXSQ010000131.1 GCA_018333395.1 Dethiobacter sp. | reverse complement strand
GCCACGGTAAATTCAGCCATTGCTGCTTCCAGCCTCCTTATGCTCGATAAATGAGCTGCCCGGTCCTATCCACATGATACCCTCCCATGGATACCACCGCCTGGTGGAATTCTTCCGATCGGACCACCTCCAGCAGCCTGATCACGCCATCTTCAGCTAGGCGAGCTGCTGGGATAGCCAGATCATATCGCTCCTTAGCCAGCGGAATAAAGTCAAGGCCCATAGCACGGGCAGCGGCGAAAACTCCCAGTCCGGTATCTGCTGAGCCGGCAGCCACCGCTGCCGCTACCGCTAGGTGGGTGTATTCCTCGCGGTCGTAGCCACTGATGGCTTCCGGAGGAATATTTTTCTCTTTCAGCCACGCCTCCAGCAACAGACGCGTCCCGGCACCGCGCTGCCTGTTGTCAATTGCGTCCTGCGAACGCCAAAGCTTCACAGCCACTTCCTCTCCCGCCAGCAGGCCCTCCTGCTGCTGAGGGATACGCACCATCCCGTCCGCCCGGACCAATGAAGTAGTGACTCCGGCGCCGCGTGCCAGTGGTGCGGCCACATAGACACCGCTTACTGCTCCAGCGCTCTCTGCTTAATGTTTTGCAATACTACCTGACGGCCATTTCCAGGTGGTCTGCTTTCTTGTGTCCTTTTTGGGGGTAGTGTGTAAATTGCCCCGTCCCGCCTCATGCTCTCTTACTTGCTTGAAGATTTAACGCAGTTGACAGGGCAATAACTTTTAAGCATAATAATAGCAGAGGGGGGAAATCTACTAGTGTATAAGATAGCCTTTTACAGGGACAGAAGCGGGAAAGAACCCGTATTTGAATACTTGAAAGAGCTATCTCGAAAAACGGACAAGGACAGCCGGGTAAAGCTGAACAAAATACAGGACTATATACAGGTGCTAAGCAAGTACGGAACGAGAGCGGGAAAGCCTTATGTAAAGCACCTTGACGGCGATATATGGGAACTTAGACCGTTAAGGGACAGGGTGCTATTTGCGGCATGGGTAAATGACGGTTTTGTTCTGCTACATCACTTCGTGAAGAAAACACAAAAGACACCAAAGCGGGAAATTGACCAGGCAAAGCGGGAGTTAGCCGATTTTAAAGAAAGGAGTAATCAACCATGAACGAGAAGAATATTGGCCCTGTCGGGCGTTGCTGGGACGAAGTCAGAGAGGAGCTTTTCACCGCCGAAGAAATAGCCGCCAGCGACCTTAGGGTAGCCATCATAGGTGAGATTATTAAGGCAAGGCAGGAACAGGGAGTATCACAAAAGAAGTTAGAAGAAATGAGTGGCGTTAAACAGCCAATCATAGCCCGTATGGAAAAAGGAAGCACCAGCCCTCAAATAGATACTGTTTTAAAGGTATTAGCCCCTCTGGGGAAAACCCTTGCAGTAGTACCCTTGGTTGACCAAGACAGAAAAAACAGTTCTCGGAAGATTTGACGCTCCTGGATGGTATCTCAAAATAATAATCAGAAAAGCAATGGACGGATTCGCCCGGTCGCTTTCCAGGCGGGCAACGACGGACAGCTTGGTGCCAATCCGGGTGGCCAAAGCAGCTTGGGTGATCCCCATATCGGCGCGCCGATCAACCACGGCCCGGTGCTAACACACGCTTTTATTCAACAAAAGTTTTTCCACTCTCATTTTATCTGGCGAGCACTCTCTCGTCCGGAACTATGGGCTCCGCAGTATAGATATGGCCCCAGATGGCCTCTTCCTTTTCCCCTTCGATGAGGAACTGCACTTTATCGATTTCAGGCAGTTGAACCAGCGTGTGGACGATTGATTGCACAGTCATTCTCTCGCCTGCAGTTCCACCGGGGTGTCTGGTCTTAATTTCCCGCGAGAAGTTGGCAACGGCCACACCGTCAGCAACTTCCAGTGAAATCAGCCTGGTTACTTCAGGTATAGTTTTGCTAAGCCCTTTTGTTTGCGGGCCACTGATCAATTCCTGAACAAGCAGTTTGGCCATCGGTTTGCCGGCTTTTTTCACCGTGCGCTTTTCCGGCTTCAGGTACATGGCCTCGTCATAATCGAAATACAGTGTAATCTCTACCGTGTCGTTGCCAAGCTGCTGGCTGACAGATGGCGTTTGCTGAACATCGCCGGTTCCTGCCAGGCCGCACCCCGCCGTAAAAGCAATCACGCTGACCAGAATAAAACGGGTAAGGAACTTTTTCAATTCGCTTCAGCTCGCTTCAGCTTCGTGCCAAGACCCTTGGCCAAGTGTCTTTCCCTTCTTTTTCCCGCTTCAAAAAAGGAAGGGGTTGCGCTGTTTTAGTGCTTCAGCTGGGCATAGGGCTGCTGCCAGTCCCTGTTTGGCCTTATGCCCGCTATAGTCTTCTTGCCCCCGTTTCTGCGGCTCATTCGTTACCCCTAGATCGTGGGTGCCAAATAGCTCGGCGTGCCCGCGCAGCCTACGGCAAAATCTCCAACCGGGCTACACCCTCACTTCCGATCAAACTAGGGGGGAATCCCCTCACCAGTAGATAGATCAACTTTTTCCCAGCGTTTCCCTTAAGCTGTGTCCTTTTTGAGGATGGTGTGTAAATCATAGTGTTTCAAACTTTTCGTCCTGGCTCAGAGTAGCGCACTCCGTAGCCCGGCCGCGCAGCACCTCTAGCGCATGGGGAAGAGCCGGTAAGATGACGCTCATATTTTCCCTGACGGCCCGGGGACTGCCCGGCAGATTGATAATCAGGGTCTCTTTGCGCACCCCGCAGACAGCTCGCGAAAGCATAGCGTGGGGTGTTTTCCGATAGCCAAAAGCACGCATCGCCTCCGCAAGTCCCGGCACCTGCCGGTCAAGGACGGCCAGTGTCGCCTCCGGCGTGTTGTCCCGCGGCCCTAATCCTGTACCGCCAGTGGTCAGGACGAGGCTGACCTGGAGCATGTCGGCATATTCCACCAACTTGTCCCTAAGGAGCGGCAAATCGTCGGACACCACATCATAAGCCACAACCTGGCCACCGATGCCTTCGACCAGTTCGCGAACCACCTGGCCGCTCTCGTCCTTCCGCTCGCTGCGGGCGCCTTTGTCACTGGCTGTCAGAA
>JAGXSQ010000130.1 GCA_018333395.1 Dethiobacter sp. | reverse complement strand
GGATTTGGACACTTCAATTATACCATACCGAGGGGGTTTTCTGTAGTTTTAATGTCAATTACTATATGGGTTTTTTAAGGTTTAGGTTTGATTTTGAGGTGGGAAAGTTGAGTTAGTCATAGGAAACCTCCAAATGGCTGGTATTATTGGGATTTGGACACTTCAATTATACCATACCGAGGGGGTTTTCTGTAGTTTTAATGTCAATTAATATATGGGTTTTTTAAGGTTTAGGTTTGATTTTGGGTGGGAAAGTTGAGTTACTATATATATCAGTTTACCCAAATCGGTACTGAAAGAACACTATGGTATGAATTACCGTTAGGGAACGTTCCCTGGAATAATCCGGTATGCATATATAGCTTTTGTCTAACAGCTGAATACGTTCCGTATGCCAGTACACCATATACACCAAATCCTTGATCAACTTCCAAAGACACAATTCTTAAATTTTCGTCTTCAAGTATTGATATAACACTCATATATGGGTACGGCACATACATAATCCCGCCAACAGTCGAACTAGCCCAGTGATGAATTGTTGAGCCGGCAACTGAGTGAAGGCATTGATGTTGTTAGAAGAATTCAGGGCTTACTTCATTGTTTAGATTTTCGGATGCGTCAACAGTTTGTGACCACGGCATTGGCATACTATTTAATTTCTGCAGTTGTTCTGCTGTCAAATATTTCTTCCGATGTTCAGCAGCTTCTGGAAATACTAACTCCATTAATTCCCCAACAGTAATATCTTTTTCTCTCAAGGAGTTGATTAAATCTAACTGAACTACACTAGCCTTAAGCGTTAGCGTAGTAGGCACATCTCTTGCTGCAAATCCTGCCTTTGTGGTTAGCGCTAAACTAAGCATCAGCACAAGACACAGGCGAAATATACCTTTCTTTTTCACCATGAATTCTCCTTGCTACAAATTTTTCCGGCAACCGCCGCCACAAGCAATACGCTCCAATAAACCCTTCCGCCCTGTATTCTGGAGAACGTTGCCAGATTGCTCCAAATTTAACATGCCCCCCCTGAAATGTCAACACCTTTTTATGTCTTTGCCATTTATTTCGCCATCCACAAGAGTATTTTATCTCACTCTTGTGTGTCCAGCAAATCGGGTATGGGTCAGTTTTCGGAGAAAATGGTGAAGGGTATTTTAGGATTGCTTTAACAGTAGATGTCCCGAGAATGCAGGAAGCAATGGAACGCATCAGCAGAGTTCCGAAATAATAGCAAAGGCGATAACCCGAAAGCAGAGTGAGAATCCAGCCGTCAATACCGATTTCTATGCGTTTGCACCGGCCTTCGAGAGCAGGAGATCTCTGGAGTAACGCCAAGCTGCTGACGTTTAACCGCTTTTGCCACTCAAATTCTCTTTCGCATATTCGACAGCGGACCATCCTCTATGGGTGGTCTGTAGCTATTTTTAACCAAAAATTAGCCTGCTCTTAATCTAAATTCTCAGGAGATTTAACATTCATTTGTTAATATTAAGACAGTGTAAAATATTAGGAGGGAATGAATTGAAACAGAAAATCTTATTGTACGTAATGGTTGCCCTGTTATTAACGGGCTCTTTGGGAGGCCTAGTCGGATGCGGTCAACGGCAGGCAGTGGCAGATCCTACAAAAGCGGCAGATCCCACAGAAGGGGAAATCACTGTTTATACGGCCCTAGAGGATGAATTGGTTACTGAATATTTGGCGGCTTTCAATCAAAAGTTTCCTGACATTAAGGTAAATATCGTCAGAGAATCCACCGGCGTTATCACGGCTAGGCTACTTGCCGAAAAAGCTAATCCACAAGCGGATGTTGTGTGGGGATTAGCGGCGTCATCTTTGATGGTGCTTGACAATCAAGGCCTGCTGGAGCCTTATGCTCCTGTAGGCGTTGAAAGGATACTTCCTAAATTTAAATCGGATAGAGAAGTTCCGACCTGGGTGGGCATTACTGCCTGGGAAACTGCATTCGTTGTCAATACAGTAGAAGCACAAAAACTGGGATTGCCGGAAATACGTTCCTATCAGGATTTGCTGAAGCCGGAGTTTGAGGGACATATTGTTATGCCAAATCCAGCTTCGTCAGGAACCGGCTTTTTAACTGTGGCCGGCATACTTCAGCTTAAGGGAACGGAGAAAGGTTGGGAATACCTTGACAGCCTCCATGAAAACATCTCACATTATGTGCACTCCGGATCAAAACCGGCCAGAATGGCTGCAGCCGGTGAAACCGTGGTTGGCATCAGCTTTGGATATGCGGGTATCAGACAGAAAAGACAAGGAGCACCCGTTGAAATCATTTTCCCTGAAGAAGGTTCAGGTTGGGATATGGAAGCAAATGCCCTTATGAAAAAGGGTGAGATAAAGCCTGCCGCTAAAACATTCCTTGATTGGGCCATCTCAGATGAAGCGATGAACCTTTACAAGGTTAATAATCCAATCATCTCGACAGGAAAAGGCGGCACATATGAAGGGTTTACCTTTAATCCTGTTGACCAGTTGATAGAGAATGACCTTGCATGGGCTGCTGAAAACAGGGAAAGCATCCTTGAGAAATGGACACAAAGATACGGTACAAAATCAGCCCCGAGAGAATAATTCATGTTGAACAATCTATGCGGCAGTAGCAGTAGCTACTGCCGCATAGATAATGATTCGGGAGGTATGTTCATGTGTTATTTAAAGGCTGAAAACATCTGTAAGCAGTATGCGGGAAAAGCAGTGCTCACAGGTGTTACGGCAGAAATTGCTCAAGGCGAACTTGTTTGCATTTTAGGACCGTCAGGGTGCGGGAAAACCACACTTTTGCGCATTATGGCGGGACTGGAAACGGCGGATCGGGGCAAAGTCATTATTGATGGGAAAGATTGTACAATGCTACCTCCTGCAAAGCGAAATTTTGGTATCGTTTTTCAATCCTATGCCCTTTTTCCGAACATGACAGTCGAACAGAATGTCCTTTTTGGCTTGGCCCAGCAGAAACAATTAAATAAAGGACAACAAAAAGCAAAGGTCTTCCAGGTTTTAGCGCTTGTCGATTTGCTAGAGCATAAAAACAAATACCCTGCTCAGCTTTCAGGAGGGCAGCAACAAAGAACCGCTTTGGCTCGGGCGATTGCCTTATCTCCTCGATACCTATTGCTTGATGAGCCGCTATCTGCGTTAGACGCAAAGGTGCGGGCAAGGCTGAGACTGGAAATTCGTAAAATACAGAGGGAACTAGGAATCACAACGATTATGGTGACCCATGATCAGGAAGAGGCTTTGACAATGGCAGATCGCATCATCGTGATGAACAACGCGGTAATAGAACAGGTTGGCGCGCCTAGAACTATCTATGAGAACCCGGCCAGTGCCTTTGTGGCGAATTTTATCGGGACAATGAATTTTTATAAAAATTACACCAGCACTTTTGGTGTCCGACCGGAAAATATTGAGCTGACAAAAAATAATTTGTCGGGAAACTTTTGGACGGGAAAAGTCAGTGCTTTAGAGTTTAAAGGCGCAATGATCAGGGTTTACAGCAAACTCCATGATAATCATGAAATCTGTGTCGACCTGCCGGTAGAAAAAGCAACTACTTTAGCCTTAAAGGAAAATGATACAGTTTATTTAAGGGTAGCCGACAGGCATTTGATCCAGTATGCGGAGGTGCCAAAAGCGGTCTGATGATGCGAAATGCTGGCAAAATTTTACAGAACTTCAATCCCTCTCAGTTCATTCTCTTGTCGATTCTGACGAGCGCTTTTTTAGCAGGTATGGTCTTGCCGCTATTTAGTTTGTTCGTTAAGGCTTTTCAAGACTCTAGCGGCGTCTTTGTAGGCTTTGCTAATTATGTTAGCTATTTTTCACAGCCGGCTTTATTTCATTCGATCCTCAACACTTTAAATGTTTCGCTGACAACATCCGTTATCAGCACAATGCTTGGCTTTGCTTATGCCTACGCACTAAAGAGAACCAATATTAGATTTAAGAGTTTCTTTAGATATGCGGCATTATTTCCCCTATTTGTTCCTACCGTTGTTCATGGCATCGGGCTGATCCTCCTTTTCGGGAGACAAGGGATACTGACAGAACTGGGGCTGGTTATGGAATTATACGGTAGGACGGGGATTGTTTTAGCAGGAATCATTTTTACGTTTCCTCAGGCGTTCCTGATGTTTTATGTAACCCTACATTACGCCGACGGACGACTTTATGAGGCAGCTGATTCCATGGGGTGCAATGCCTTGACCAAGTTTATAAAAATTACTGTGCCGGAAATTAAATATACGTTGCTCTATTCCTTCTTTGTCTGTTTTACATTAGCATTTACTGATTTTGGAGCGCCTAAGGTTGTCGGAGGCAGCTATAATGTTTTAGCTACTGATCTGTTTAAGCAGGTGACAGGACAGTTTAACTTCAACATGGGCGCCGTAGTGAGCACTCTCCTTCTGCTCCCTGCGCTGCTGACCTTTGTTGCGGATAGGATGTTGAACACAAATAACTATTGTGAAATCAGCACAAAAGCAATAGGG
>JAGXSQ010000129.1 GCA_018333395.1 Dethiobacter sp. | reverse complement strand
GGTCGGAATACGAACCGCATCAGCCATCAGGCCGATTCGCTTGATCTCCGGCATAATCTCCTCCAAAGCAAATGCGGCGCCCGTAGTAGTCAGAATAATGTTGTTCAGCACCGAACGGTTTTTTCTTAAATCGGAAGTAGAGGCGCCCGGAACTGCATCCAGTATGTTTTGGGCATTAGTAGCCGCGTGCACGGTGGACATGGAGGCGGTGATAATCTCCGCCGTTTCTTTAGTTTCCAAAAGCGGTTTGATCATATGCGCTAAACCGGTGGTTGTACAGCTGGCGGCAGATAAAATGTGATGCACGGCCGGATCATATTGCATATGGTTGATGCCGTAGACAAAAGTAGCGCTATCGGCAGGCATTTTTTGAGCCTTGTCGCCGATCTTGAAGGGCGCGCTGATGATCACTTTTTCCGCTCCTGCTTCCAGGTGGCCGCGCACGCTGCCCGCTATATTATCGGACGGCACGGTTGGATCGGCAAAAGAGCCTGTGCAGTCAACGACCAGCCGCACCCCCTCCCTGGCCCAGTTAATCGCCCGCGGGTTGCGCGATTCCGAGGTGATTTTGACCTGGATCCCGTTTATGGCAAACAGGCCGGCTGCCCGGTCGATGATCTCTAGCGCAGCGCTTTTTCCTGTATACCCGTAAAGAAAAGTGTTTATCGAGCCGTAAGTGGAATCCTTACACAGATAGTCGATAATATCTTCCAGCCTTTTGCCTACCTTTCGGCCGGTATTAACGATAAATGAGTCAAAATGACGCTCAACCAAGTGATTCCACAAAGTAAGCTTTCCGATCCTGCCGGCCCCGTTGATCCCTAATATCCTTTTGCTGACCAGATGATTTTTCACTTAAAAAACCTCCCCGGAATACATGGCAAATTGATTATTCCTTTCCCGATAGATGTTTCCTGCCTGCCCGTCGATGAAGACAGTATCCCCTGTTTTAATCAGGTGCTCATTGATTACACATTGTTTTTTCCGGTTGTGCACCACCAATTCCTTGCAGTTAACCACGCACACCTTGCCCAGTTTCTCTGCAGTGACCGCTGCGTGAGAGGTGACACCGCCCCGGCTGGTTATCAATCCGTCACATAGAAAGATCATCTGAATGTCGTCGGGCACCGTATCCGGCCGCACCAGTATATGTGCTGCACCGGGAAGGCGTGTCTTGTTGCAGATCAGATCTTCCATATCAAAGCTGACTATACCGCTTAAGCAGCCGCCGCCGGCGCCGATCCCTTTGCCGATCAGGATCATCTCTTCGGCAGGCACGCTGAAGGCGGACAATTTAGTTTGGGCGATATTCTGCTCTTTGATTTGCAGCAAATAGAGATCCCGCGGATCGTCCGACTCGAATGTAAACTCTATTTCCTGATGATTGAAACCGTATCGTTCAATCAGGGAAACAGCCTTCTCCCGTAAACGCTGGTAGATTCTCGGAAATGCTGATTCAAGAGTAAGCGGCCTGTTGTGATCATCGTCAGCACACTGGCTTTCTGAAATGGGCATGGTATAAACCAGGCCGGCGACAATATCCTCTCCCTGACTGCATAGTGTAAAATCACCGTAGAGGTTGATCCCCGGCGTTTTTAATTTTGGGTTGCGGGTAAAAACAACACCGGAGCCGGATCTTTTTGACCGGTTGCCCATAACCATTTTTTGCACAACCACCGCTGTGCCCCATTCATCGGCAATCTGCAAATGCGTCCGGTAAGCGATAGCCCGCTTCGATGACCACGAATCAAACACATTATTAATAGCCTGTTTAAGCTGGGCCAGCGGGTTGTCGACAATAAAAACGCCATTCTCATTGAGCGTCTTCCGGTATTCTGTAGCCACTTCTCTCATCTGTTCCGCGCTGAAATCCGACTTGCGCTCAACGCCGTATTTCTGCTTGCAGCGGATCATGACTTCATCAAACAGGTCCCGGTCGAGACCGTAGGACATGCCCCAGCTTTGAATAAACCGGCGGTAAGAATCCCAGCCCATCCAGGCAGTAGCCGGATTTTTTCCCAGCGCTTCGGCGATGGTGTCGTTTAAACCGACATTTAAAAAAGTGCTCATCGCCCCCGGCATGGAGATGGCGGTCCCGGAGCGGACAGAAAGCAAAAGCGGGCGCCCGGCGCAGCCAAATTTCATATTTTCAGAAATCTCCATATCGTGTATATGCTTTAAAATCATCTTTTCCAGCTCCAGGCTCATGTAGGGGTGTTTATAAATTGTCTCTTTATGCCTGTATACCTCGGTGGTTAAAACAAAGCCATCCGGAACCGGAAAGCGGTAAGCGATCATTTTTTTGAGGTAATATGCTTTGGCCCCAAGAAAAAACTGGTTATCCATCTGCACTGTTTCCCTGCTTAAAGGGCTGACCGCCAGGTCCGGATTATAGCGCATCATGTTGTGAATCTGTATGGCCGAGTAGTTGCCGATCATCCGGTCAATCATATTGATCAAATTGGCCAGAAAGCGGTCCAGTTCCTGAAGCAGAAATGAAGAGGCCAGGGTATCACGGTAAAAAATCTCCGCCACTCTGGTGGTCGTTTCCGGCGAATCATCGAAAATCTGGGGTACAACCACATTAATCGTCTCGTCGTAAACCCTGATAAAAAACTCGCTGATCAGCTCTTTGATATGCTGAGCCATGAACCGGAAAATGTTCATGTATTGACCCAGGGTGACACTGGACGAAGTCAGGCTGTAGCGGTACATCTCCAGGGTCGAATTGAAGTTCTGGTTAACCACGCCGTCCAGCTCCAGTCCCGCCTTAAACAGGATCAGCAGATCATAGATACTATTCAGCGTTTTGGCGGAAATATATTCCAGGTTTATTCCCTCAATCATTTTTTCGATCAGGCGGGAGGCCACCTGCTCCAGCCTGTACATCAGGCCAAGGGCTTCAAATTTTGGTTCTCTGTATTGTCCGTACATGGAAGGTATGCCGAAAGCAATATGTCGCTTATAATATATATTCTCGGTAGCTTCTGTTTTAGTTTTATCCAGGATTACCTCTTTCAGCATACCTATAAACAGGTAAATCTGTTCCAGGGCCTGGTGCAGCCGCTCCTGATCCAGCAGCTCTTTTAACCGCTGGATCTCCTGACCGGTAAAAAAACGGCTTTTAGGGAGCAGATCGAGCACATCGGTGACCGCAAACGAATACTTCTCCAAGAGTAACCTGTACAACTGGATCAGGCAGCTCAATCTTTTTTTATCTCTGGCCTCAGCCGTCTGATGTTCCTGTATGATACCGGCAATTTCTATCTCGCTGAGCTTCAGCAGACCTTCACCGTCAACCTGGAAGTGAGTACAAACGTCGCGTGTCAGGCGACTGATGCCCGTAAAATATTCACCGTGTTGATCGATCGCCTGCGCGACATCGCGAGGCAAAATCTCTTGCAGCAGATCCAGTTCGCCGTCGTACCAAAAAGTAGCTACCCGCTTCACCAGTTCAATGTGGGTGTTATTGCTTTCAGCATGAATCTGCTTTCGGACATAATGAATCAGGATATCTCTCCGGCCGGAGAGTTCATCCATCGCCGTGCTGACATCACGCAGTTTGCCTTCGGCGCCGATTTCGTGGTAATAGACCGGGAAAAGCCTGGCCAGCTGTTTCACCTGTTTATACACCGGCCCAATCTCCGAATTAAGCAGTCTGGTGATATCCCGTTGGAACAGATCCGTGTCCGAAATAAAGATGCCGCCCAATTTCAGATTGACCACCAGCGCTGAGATCAGCTTGATAAATTTGTAAGGTGAGATTTCGAGCAGATCGAGCCAGATCCTGATATTTTTGACATGATCCGGGTTGACTTTGGTTTCCCAGTCGCCGCTGATTTTAATTTTCCCAGGATAGACGAAACCGAACTCGATCAGCTTTTGCATGTAATAAGCAGTGGCCTTATGATCGTCGACAGCGGCGATCTCTTTTCCCAGAGTGAACAGACAGTCCAGAATAGTCCCGGTATGTTGATTTTTCAGTTCGGTAAACAGGGTAAACATCATATCGGTAAATGCATTCAGCTCGTGACCGTTCAGCTCGGAGAGCGCGTCTTTGATTAACCGGTTCAAGTCATAAAGCAGATGCTTTTTCAGCTGCGCCATACCCGGGAGGTGCAGCAAATAAAAAACATAGTGTATCTTTTCTATGTACAGCCCGAACTGTTCACTGAAATGCCGAAAATAGTTCGCCAGATCATCAAAAAAAAGATTCGATACAATTTCCGCCCAATCGTCAGATCTTTCAATACGCTCCGCCAGATCGCTGAAAAACTCGGCTCCGATTAATCTGATCTTATCCCGGCAGGCCGGCTGGAACAGATCCACTTTTTTTTCAAACCACGCTTCAGTATGAACCGTCTCTTCCCAGTAACGCAAGCTTTTCCGCAAAGCCTTTTTGGTCAGCCGGCAGATTTCCTGGTTAAATTTGGGTATACCCGCAGCTTTTTTGAGGTACATCTTAAAGTACCCGGAATTGCGCAGATAAACTGCTTCGTTTTCCGCAAGCCCTTTTTCAATCAACGCCAGGCATCTCCAAACTGCCTCTTCCGGGTAGTTATCTTCTTCGACCAGTTTTTCAGTATATTTAAACAAGGTGAACAGCAACTGCTCCTGCAGATTCTCTTTCAGCTCCTTGCTCATCATTTGCTCAAAAATATCCACCCAAAAGAGCAAGGCTTCCCCGGATTCAGGCCCGGAGCGGTAAAGCCACAGGTCGGTTAAACTGATCCGGTGCAGCTCTTTCAGGATATACAGGTAATCCGGGTGGGGGTGGTTGTATTCCCGGAAAAACTCTTCCGTTCTCTTGTTGATACCCCAATAGGCGGCGGACAATGAAACAAACCAGCGCTGGCTCTCCGGAAGCTCCACCTGTTTTTGTATAGTCAGAGCCAAATTTGCTTCCAAGGCCTGGGATTCAAAATCGGCTTTCACTGGATCACCTCAAAGGGCAGTTCTCAGATCAAACGGAACCGGCGAGCGCCTCTTTAAACCTGGCTGTGGCCACGGATACCAAGTGGTTAAATTCTTCCGGGTCCAGCCCCGTTGTCTCAGCATAGATAACACGTTCACCGCCAAACCCGACTTCTGCCAGCAGTTTGCAGGCATGCTCTACACGCTGTTTAATCCAATAAGATACTTCTTTGTAGGGGCAATCCAACTTGCCGTCATCGCGGCAACCGATCACCACCACACCGTCTGCGCCTAGCTCAAAAGCTTTGAGCAAGTGCAGGGAGTCAACCTTGGCCAGGCAGGGGAAGCGTACCACGGCCGCGCGATCCTGTTTATTGCCCAAAAACCCGGGCAGGGCAAACCCACCGTAAGCACAAGTTATAGCGAGTACGGCCGGCTCGCTGTTATTCCCGGAAATCAGCTCTTTAACTGCCGGCTCGATGGCGTTAGCGGCTTGCTCCACATAAGGCGATCGAAACTTGATGGCATAGGCCGGGCAGATAGAAAGGCAGAGACCGCAGGCCTGGCATTGCTCATTGCGAATTAAAACCTGGCCGTTTTCGCCGATTACCGGCACATGGTACGGGCAAATACGGATACAAGTCAGGCAATTAACGCACAGTTCATCAATTCGTTGGGCGCCGGCGTAACAGCCCAGGCAGCGGCGGGCTTCGCGTATGGCGGCCATAGGGTCAAAGCCAAGCTCGGCCTGCTGAAAATGCCTGATCCGTTCGGCAGGATTGATCATCGGCAGGGGATGGCGGGGGATCTTATTTAATTCGCCTAACACGGCGGCATCCAGCTTGTCAATGGCCGGTGTTTCCTCCGAGGCCGCGCTGTCAGAAGTTTTTCCATCCAGATAGTCTAATATAGCCCGGGCCGCCAGCCGCCCATTGGCCATGGCCTGAACGGCGGTTCCCGGCCCGTTAACCACTTCGCCACAGGCAAAGACGCCCGGGCGGCTGGTAGTCATGGCGCGGCTGTTGAAGGCAATCCGGCCGCTGCCATCCAGCTCGATCTCGCTTTTAATCGAGTCAAGGTCAACGCCCTGACCAATAGCGAAGACCACGATCTCTCCGCCGACAACCTGTTTACAGTCCGCGTTG
>JAGXSQ010000128.1 GCA_018333395.1 Dethiobacter sp. | reverse complement strand
TTGGCTTTTCTTCTTTAAGAATCTCCAGTACGATTTTGGATTTGAATTCAGCTGTAAATTGTCTTCTTCTCCCCATTTTCGCGAACCTTCTTTCCTGACAGTTTCCTGTCTTTTATTATATCAGGCTCACTAAGAATTTCGGAAATTTTGTCTAGTTTCATGGGGACATTATAATACACGGGTTGCACCTGTCGTAAAAGTATAGTGTTTTAAGTTTGATTCCACTGCTGAAAGCCACTCATTTTTGTTCACCTAACCAGAATTAGCATTAAATCGCGCACTGACTGCTAGCTTCCATGAGCTGCTGCCAACCAAGGCATGACAGCCCAGTACCCTAAGTCCACTATCTACCATTTATCAGACAACGGGAATAGGCACCCATCGCTGTTTGGGTTTCCTGCGGACGTCACCCTTGATGAATCGCTTGACTTGGTTGAAGTTATGGGCAATTACCTTCATGCCAAAGACCAATTTACTTTTGACGTGCCCCCGAACATCTAATTTATCAGCGCCGTACCGCCGTTTTAAAACTGAGTTTGTTCCTTCAATGGCAGCTCGCTTGCTGGTGGCTTCTTTCCTTTCACAGCGGATTGTCTGTCGGGCCTTGGCGGCCAATACGGATTTTTGACTTACACGTAACACAGCTTCCTTTTTCTGAAACTTGACCGGGCATGCTTCATGCAGCGGACAGACTTTGCATTTTTCTAAATCAAAATGAGCACTAAGATACAGGTCTTTTTCTTGAAACGGTTTTTAGTGGCGTTTTGCCCGGCAGGACAGGAAATAATTTTTTCGTTCTTTTCAATGACGAAATCACTCAGGGGCAGTTTCTTTGGTGAGGGTGTGTTGCCGGTCATATCTGTGTAATGAATGGTTACTCCGCAGTCCTGTTTAGCCATGTCTTCACTGTAATAGGCCCCGTCCACGTAAAGGTCTGTAAGTTCTGTCCGCTCCTTAATATCAGGGAGGCGCTCCTGAAGTACCTTGTTATCGCTTGCACTGTTTTTTTCAAGGGTATAGTCGGTAATCAACTGGACAGGGTTCTCTTCAGAACAGGTCTCGGTAATATTGGCTACATAGCCGGAATATCCGTTACCTCCTTTTTTACGGTAAGTTGCGTCAGGATCATAAGCAGATTGCAGGGACGTGGCTGCAACATCTTTGTTTGGCTTGGCTTTCCACTGCTGTTCTTCAGTGTTAAAATCAGCCTGCTCCATTAATAAACGACGCACCAGAGCAATGGCATGCAACTTCTGTAGAGCAGGATCATCCTTAACAGTGTCCAGCAGTTGTGAGCACAAAGTAAGCACTTCTTCCAGGCGCTTGTGGACCTCGCCACCTTTGGAACGGTAAAGAAGGTCTGTTTTAAAGGAAGGTTGCAGGGTTGCTTTTAAGGAATCCGGCAAAATGTTCAAGGGGCACGCGTTAAGCGCCTGTATCAGCACATCGTATGCCAGTGATAGTCGCCCAGCTTTCTTGATGTTAGGCATGATCTGGGTGGAATCGGTACGCTGCTCTTTTGTGTTCAGGCCTGAAACTTCAAAAAAATGCTCCGTTAACTGTTCAAATTGCTGAAATATCAGGTCTTCCTCCTGGGGGTTTGCTACCGTGTAATCACAAACCCGCTCCCTGAATTCGTATAACGTACGGGGTGCCAGGTATTGCTCCCCCAGATTGCGGAGCCCCAAAGCGTATATTATTTGATAGTTAAAGTAGAATTGCTCGATGAGTTCCTCGTCGCTATAGTCTTTAAAATGCTTGATAAATTCCAGGGAAAGCATAATGTTGACGGGAAAATTGGGCCGCCCGTTATCCTCGCAGTACAGCTTGGCAAACGGCATCTCATCAATTTTGCAGAATACGTGCTCATAATACACCGGTGCCCAGGAATTCTCCAGACGTTTTTGAATTCTTTCATCCATCTGGGCATAGCTGGTGAACAGTTGTTGCTGCAAATGCCGTTTATTTTCCCTAAACAAGTGATATCTCCCCTTGATATCGAATTAGGTAACTCTCTCGCTGAATATCTTGCTGTTACTTAATATTATTCGATATTAAGCTTCGAAAACCTGCTTAGATTGCCAATTTTAAAGGGAAATTCAGGGGTTTTTGCAGTGGAATCAAGTTTTGTTCTTTTGCATACTTTGAAAAGGATGGAAGAGCATCGGAACAAATGGTGTTATTCATTGAGATGTACTGTCCCGTGGTTTCCTCAATCTTTTTAGTGTCAATTCTCCCAAGACATACTGCTTTTGCAATAGTATTTTTGCTACGGTCACGAGCAACCAAGATACAAACTTGTTCGTGACTAATACCCCGATGTTCTGCAGAGCCGCCACGCTTCCTAGGTTTTCTTTCAGTTATATTTTTGTTACCCTTTTCTGAGTGCAAGAGATAAGTTTCATCCATTTCCACTATACCTTCAAACTTATCAATTGAAACCTGACGGAGAGCAGTTAATAGCTTGTGCCGCCAATAAAATAGGGCAAACCCAAGATATACCTACCTCTTGAGCGGACTTGCGAAGAGACATCCCCCGGAACATACATTTTATGAAGATTGGCCATTTCTCAGGGTATCTAGTACGTTCAAATGGTGTGTTCGTGAAGTCCATGTAAGTCCTCTGACAGGTTTTACAGCGATAACGCTGACGACCTTTATATTTGCCAAAGCGAACTACAGATTTGCTCTCGCAATGAACGCAAGAAAGTCCTTCTTGAAAATTCGTCTCTCGTACTTCGCCTGTAAGTTGAACTGACACTCTGGAAGGTTCTAGCTCACTTTGTAGAATGGCATATAGTTGCTCTTTTTGGTACTTGTTTAACTTCTTTATCATTGATTCTAAAGTTGTGGCCATAATCCTACCCCCAGAACAAAAGGATAGAGTAATTATACCCAAATATAGGGCTTTATACAATTATCAACGAAAGACTTTAACACAGCCTAGGAATAAGAAATGGAGCCGGATTTCCTAGTGGCAAAAAAGAAATGAGATTCGTATGCATCGCGCCAGTTCTCCCTGTAATCCATGACCCATACCCGATTTGCTGGACACACAAGAGTGAGATAAAATACTCTTGTGGAGGGCGAAAAGTTTGAAACCACTGTGACTTAGATGCTACCCCCAAAAAGGAAACAAGAAAGCAGACCACCTGGAAATGGCCGTCAGGCAGTATTGCAAAACGTTAAGCAGAGAGCGCTGGAGCAGTAATTAGATAACCTTGACGTTGCAGGATGAAGATGGCTTGGTCAACAGAAACCTCGCGATGCGCTGGGGGCAGATTGGCCTTATGGTAAAGAGCGGGATTGTAAGGCTCGCTTTT
>JAGXSQ010000127.1 GCA_018333395.1 Dethiobacter sp. | reverse complement strand
AGCCGCAAAATGAAGCAGCAGTGTAATCAAAAATGCGCTGGTAAAGAACAAGAGCTTTTTCTTTTTACTTATGGATGCGGTTGGCTGCCGGCCATATTTTTGTTTGATAAATAAAATCAACCTGGTGATACCGGCGGCCATCAATAATAGCAACGTCATCACAATCATATTAAACAGGGATATCCCGGCTATTGTACCGGGGATATGGGGCTGTGGCTTGGGGGGTACAAGAGTAAACAGGTGTGTGTCAATCTCTTTCAGGGACGGCAGCGACAGCACCCGCGCTTCGAGCCTGTCCTCTCCTCCAATCAATACTGCCAGATGATCGTTCCGGGGGTAGTTTATCGTTTCACCATAAACTTCGCCGTATTTGGAGATAAGCTTTTCATGTGTTGCCGCCAACTCCACATTTATTGGGGCAGTCAACTCTTCTTTAAGTTCAGCAAGTTCGGCAGGCGTTTTCACAATAGAGGCATGGCGCCTATGCATTAAATCGCTCCAGGCTTCCCCCGGCAGGTCCGGCTTTTCCATAACCCCCAATCCGCTTATCTTTTCCAGTTGTTCGCGATTCGCGCTGCGCCACAGGAAATTCGGCGAAGGAAGCGGCATGCCCCAGCCCCACGGGTGGAAAAATAAAGTGTCGCCTGTTTTGTTTACAACAAACTCCACATGGCTAATGAATTGATAAGCGCCCGGAATCATTTCCCGTAGCGAAAAACCGGCGGTGCGGCGCTCTTTAACATCAACAATTCTTAATTCTGTTTGGGAAGCATAGACAATAAAGCGGGAGTCAGGGGAAAAAGTCGGCGGCAGGATGTAATGTTCAAGCAGTTCAAGGGACATGCGCTCATCTGCGGCGAAATTGAACACCTGATAGCTCAGTCCGCGGTTATGCCAATTAGCCCATAAGAGGAGATTGCCGTCCGGCGACCAAAGCAGACCGCTGTTTGACCAATCCCAGCTGGTGCGCGCTATCTCGTCATCAAACTTGTCCCGGTATTGCCTGATATCCGCGGCCAGTAGCTCCATACGGGGATTCTCCGCGCTCAGCCGCGGCAGGAGCAACACCAATGTTAAAAGCTCATTGACGCTGACCGGCCAGAGGGCAAGCTCCATGCGGTAAACCGGACCAAGCCTGATGGTGTCCGCGGAGAGTATGTCGTGGGGGTCTAAATCCAGGCGGTAATCATTTTCCAGCGACAAGACCGCATAGCCAGCTGCTCTGGGGCCTGAAAGAAGACGCTGGTAAGCGTCGTCGCTGATGTCAATGGCAAGAACGGGGTGACTTGACAATAGCCGACCGGCATTTTGCAGGCGATGAAAAAGATTATCCAGCGCGTCCACGTTTTCCGCCAGCCCGGCGACCAATACCGGCATCGGTGATGCATCTTCATGGTACAGGCTGATAAATGTGGTTTTTCGCTCGCTTACAAACCCTGTGGTCACATCAACAGTGGCCGCTGCCGGATGGCTGGGCAATAGCAGTCCTGCGAAGATTATATAGATAAGACAAACCCTCTTTAACCGGAACATTTTAAGCCCTCCTCCGCGCATTTTACAGTGTTTCCAGGTTTACGCCGCCTAAGATAAGACCGGTAAGGTTACCGTCAAAAAAGACTTAAGCCGGTGATGACGCACTGGGGTTGACCTAAGTGCGACCTAATGCTATATTATAAAGTAGTTTATGAGATAAATCAATTGTTCCGGTTGGCAATCATGCCTCCCGAGAGTATCCTAATCAAATATTATAGTTTTCTGGAGGAATGACAATTGAATAGTACTGACGAAAAACAGAAACTGATCGAGGATCTGCAGGTTGTTAAGAATGCTGTGGCCAGAAGTAACAACATTTTCCGCTTCATCAATATTTCCCGGGCTATGGCGCTCGTCGGACTGTTGGGCGGCTTGGGCATTGCTATCCTGGGCGGCGTGTTCTACTACCTGACTTTCCGCTTTAACACTTTTACGGAGGTTCCCCTGTCTTATCGCCTGGCATTATATTTATCCATGGGCATCTTTTGCATCACGGCAGGTATCACCAAAGTGCTGCTGATACTTACCCAGGTCCGTAAAACGTACAGAGACATTACCACCCTGCAGTTGTTCATCCGGCTGATCAGCGCTGTTTATTCTCCTCAAAGCATTCCCCTGATTGTTTCCTTTGCTTCCGCTGCCGTAGGAGTATTGGGCTTCCTGTTGGTTCGTGACCTGGCGCTCTATTTTGTTCCAGCGGCATCAATCCTCATGGGGCTTATGCTTGTGGCCTTCGTGAACATTTTTTATATCAGGGAGATGCTGTTTACCGGTAGCTGGCTGGTGGCTACCGGCCTGGTCACGCTGTTTTATGCGGAGAGGTTACCTTCGTCATTGGCAGTCATCATCACCTTTGCCTGCGGATTTTGCCTGTGGTATGTAGCCTACCGCTTCATGAGCAAAACGGTATGACCGAAAAAAAGCAGCCGGACTTCCCGTTGGACAACGTTATTCACGAACAGGTCCGCTTGGCCATCCTCACCTACCTGGGCGGAAGCCCGCAACGGACGGTTACTTTTTCCGAGC
The DNA here is from genome assembly GCA_018333395.1 of Dethiobacter sp. The sequence continues at coordinate 5,517 of JAGXSQ010000127.1, read as the reverse complement.
TGAAACAGAACCTGGAGCTTACCGCCGGCAACCTTTCCGTACAGTTGCGCAACCTGGAAGCAGCGGCATACGTGCATATTACAAAAAACATTGAGGGACGAAGGCCTGTGACCAGGGTCAGCCTGACACTGCAGGGGTTTAAGGCACTGACTGAATATATCCGCCGGATGGAGGAGATATTCAATACGTTAAAACACGGCCGGACCGACAATCCTGACTGATCTGAAACAGCAGAGGCAGATCCGGGGAGACCGGCGCGGGCAACAGTGAAACCTGATAAGGGGGACGAACGATGATTACTGTTAATAATCTGCGTTATAAGTACCCGAAGGGCAAAAACTATGTCGTCAACGGTATCAGCTTCGAAATTAGGGAAGGGGAGATCTTCGGCTTTCTTGGTCCTTCCGGGGCCGGGAAAAGCACCACCCAGAAAATCCTGATTAAGTTGCTGCGCGGCTTTGAAGGTGATATTACTTTCCAGGGCCGGACATTGTCAGGCTACACGAACGATTTTTACCAGGATATCGGCGTGAGCTTCGAAATGCCCATTTCCTTTTCCAAGCTGACGGCACTGGAAAACCTTCAGTTTTTCCAAAGGCTCTACAAGAGAACGGTAGATCTGGAGTCCCTGCTTAAGCGCGTCGGACTGTGGGACGAGCGCCACAAAAAGGCCGGAGAGTACTCAAAGGGCATGAAAATACGCCTTAATTTTGTAAGGGCGTTGCTGAACGACCCCATGTTTCTCTTTCTTGACGAGCCGACCAACGGCGTGGACCCGGCCAACTCCCGGATTATGAAAGATATGATTCTGGAGTTTAAACAAAAGGGCGGCACTGTTTTCCTGACCAGTCATATAATGGGTGATGTTGACGAACTGTGTGACCGGGTGGCGTTTATCGATGAAGGCCGGCTGTGCGAGGAGGGCTCCCCGCGGGACCTCAAGCTTAAATACGGCAAACGCACCGTCAAGGTTGAGTATCGCGAAAACGGCGAATTGCACACGCAACTCTTCCCTATGGAGGAGATCAAAACCCAGCCCTTCTTTAACCTTTTGCGGGAAAAAGAGATTGAGACGCTGCACAGCGGCGAAACTACGCTTGAGGAAATCTTCATCAAGGTTACGGGGGTGAAGCTGCGTGGCTAACCTGGCAACTTTAGTCCGGGGCGAGTTCGACCGGTTGAACAAATATAACCTTTTTAAGGCAAACTTTGTTATCTTGCTGTTATGGGTATTTCTGGCCTGGTTTCTGGAAGGCGACGTGCTGCGGCAGTTTATCCCCTTTATCTTTTTAATGGACAGCATCATGATGACTATCCTGCTGGTAGGCGCCACTCTCTTTTATGAAAAAAAGGAGCATACCATCAACTCAGTGATGGTCTCTCCTGTCACAGAAAATGAGTACCTGCTGTCTAAAATTATTGCCAATGTACTTAATTCGCTGATAACGGTGGCCTTTATTTCAGCGGCGGTTTACCTGCTTAAAGGGGTAACCTACCAGTACCTGCTGGTAGTCCCTGCCGTAGCTTTGGTAACCGTGGTCCATACCCTGATCGGCATCCGTCTTTCTTACAGCGCGAAGGATTTTACCTCCCTGCTGATTAACTATATGGTCTATATCTTTGTATTTTTTCTGCCGCCGGTGTTCGGGCAATTCGGACTGCTTGATCGTACTGTGGCCAGGTTCTTTATCCTGCTGCCGCCGGAGGCCTCAGGCATCCTGATCGGTTCGGGCTTTTCAGCAATCGAACCGTGGAAAATCTTGCTCAGCTACGTTTACCTGGCTCTGTTGTCCCTTCTTCTCTTTCGGTTTGTCGTCAAGCCGCAATTCATGGCGTACGTTATGAGAGAAACGGGGGTATAGAGATGTTGCTAGCCTGGTCCCTGTTTGAATTAAAAAACCTGCTGCGCAATAAAATGACGGTCGTAATGATTTTTTACCCGCTCATTCTCGGGGCTATCGGCAGATATCTGATTGTCAACGGGATCGTGCAAGAGCAGGCCCTGGCCTTTACCGCCATGCTACTAGCAATCTTGATGGGTCATCTCTATGGTGCGATGGCCGGGTTTTCGCTGCTGGATGACCGCGATGACCAGGTATTGGCCTCTATCCGGATCTCCCCGGTGCCGCTTAATCGTTACATCTGGTTCAAGGTGGGATTTGCCTATTTCTTTGCTCTGGCTGCGGGTTTCTTCATTATCTGGTTCAGCGGAGCTTTTCGGCTTTCCGCCGGCGATATCTTGCTTGTGGCGGCGCTGTCGGCACTGCAGACACCCATCACCGCATTTTTAGTCAACGCTTTCGCCGATAATAAAGTAGAAGGCTATGTGACCATGAAAGCAAGCGGCTTTCTGCTGTTCTTGCCGATTGCCGGCTTCTTTTTCCTGGACGCCAGGGAATGGCTGTTCGCCATCGCCCCGCTGCACTGGGCATCCAAGGCGGTACAGCACGCCATCCTGCAGCCGCTGATCGAAGCCGGCCAGGTCAGGATGAACCTGACCTTCTACCAGTATATAGCTGTAGGCCTGTTCTACAACCTGTTCCTGGTGGCGGCCACCTATCATCTGTTCCGCAGAAAAAATGATCTGTTTTGAGCATTTTTTGATGATGTTAGATCGATATTGAGCCGCGAAAACCTCTGACGCTAAAATAAGAGTCCGCTCCATTATGGTATACAAAGACCGTATCGTACCGGCGATCACAAAAGAGCGCCCCGCCAAGTTTTCTTATGTTATCAGGTGTTTTTACCCAACTCGACGTTTTAGTGTCATATGTGCCCTTTTTTTGCAGTTCCCGGTACTGATCCACCGTTAAAATCTCCATACCCATAGCAGCAGCCATATCAATAGCATTATTCTGTGGTTTAAATTTTTTCCGTGAATCCAATGCTGCACGATCATAACAAACATTTCTGCGCCCTTCAGGGCTTTCTGCCGAACAGTCGCAAAAAACATATTCATTCTCGTTGTGATCATAGCCAACGACATCCGGCTCGCCTCCGGTTGCTTCCATTTCATGAATTGACCAGAGCTTATCCTCATTTGCTTCCAGTTTAGCTTGTACATCAGCCCACTTTACACCTTCATGCCGTCTCATGTTTTTATCAAAGCGGGCTTTCAAAGTATTAAGAAGATCATCGCGTTGTTTTAGCGACAACTCTCGTTGATTTTTGATTCTGTTCATCATCGCAGCTCCTCCTTTCATGCGTTTGGCCTTCTGATCTGATATACAATAATCTGCCGGTTTCCCGCAATCAGTACCAGCAGGAGTTTGATGCGGCTAATGCCATACTTGGGCAGGCCGCCCGTTTTCTGGAGAACAAAGGGTTTGACAGTATCGCTCTCGGACTGGAGGCCTCGGTTGGAGACTATTCCCGTCTCATTTGTGGTAAACCAGGGGAAACGATGCGGGATGTGTGTAAAAGCCTGCACCGGGAAGCAGGGGTAACTTCGGCAAACTGGTTTACGACAAACAGTCCGGCTATGGTCTGTCCTGAAAGAAAAAAGTCACAATAAACCTTGAAACGGAGGCATGGAGATTGCCGGAGAAAATTCGCTGCATGAAGGACCTCTCAATATTTTCCACGCTGGATATTCACGAGCGTAACAGGATTGGCGAACTGGCACATAAGAGGCTGTACAACAGAAACGAATATCTTTTCCGGGAAGGAGACCTAGCCGACACGATTTACCTGATCAAATCCGGAAAAGTAAAGTTGTTCAAAGTATCAGCGGGCGGAAAGGAAATCATTCTAGACATCTTAAAAGAAGATGACCTGCTGGGGGAAAACACTTTTTTTGACCGAGCTGAGCAGACAATGAACGCGCAGGCCATGGAAAACACGTTTGTTTGCTCCTGTAGCCGGGAGCACTTCGCGCTGCTTTTGCAGAACCCGCAAACCTCTCTGAAGATAATCCAGCTGTTGGGGGAAAAACTTAACAGCTATACTAATCAGGTAGCAAATATTGCTTTTCATGATGTCAGAGGCAGGGTGGCCGCCACACTGCTGAAATTGGCCAAACAATATGGCGCCAGTTCAGCGCAGGGAACGGCTATTGATATCGAGTTAACGCATAACGACCTGGCCAGCCTGGTAAACGCCTCCCGGGTCATGGTATCCAACGTGATAGGCGGTCTGCGACAGGACGGCGTTATCGCCACCAAAGATCACCGCTTCATAATTCTTAACGCCGAGGCCCTGGCTTCCGCGCTGGAAAACCTAGCTTAACCCGGGAGAAAGCAATGAAAAAAACAAGCAAATTGGGTAACCAGCCTGTTATTGAAGAGATACAAAGGCTTGCAGCAGGATTGGATGCAATGTCGTCTCTTCTTGCCGAAGTAAAAGCGGGGTCAAAACCAGGAAAGACATTTGTACTGCTCTTAAACATCTTCTTGCTGGGAGGCAGCCGCCAGGGCAGCGTAAAACTCAGCAAGAACCTGTCTTTACAAAGCCTGGCCGATGCGATGAATATGGACTGCGGGGAGCTGACCGCAGTTTTAGCGTACCTGAATAACCGAGGCATTATCGCTTTTCAAATAACTTACCAAAATGATGTTAAATATGTAAAGCAGTTTACTGAAGCGACCGCACTCCCGCCGTATAATTAACCTAAATAGCCGTGAGGCAAAAAAGCAAGGAGTGTTGCAAATGTCAGTACGCGAAACCATTAAAAGCCAGATTGTCGGCGCCCTGAAGGGAGCAAAATTCCCTATCGCCACACCGGAGGATTTATTGGCCGCCTTTCCCAACGGAGCCTGCACTACCTGCCAGGCAGGTGATGTAAAAGTAACGGCAGGACAGGCCGGGCAACTTCTGACCGCTGCGGATTTTCCCTTCAAAAGCGCTGAGGATGTGGGCGAAACGATTGTCAGCAGGGCGGGCCTCTAAAAAGTAACCGCTTTGCCACGAAGTTCCTTATGCGGAGAAGCCACCCGTAACGGGGTGGCTTCTCCCGTGGTATGCCCGGCATAGTTACCAGTCAGTTCATGGTCCCGGTTGCTCGCAGGCAGTGGGATGCCCTGCGCCAGCTTCGCGATGATTTCGTCAAGCAAGGACATCTATATTCCATCAGCTTGTAGTCCTTGCGGAATCTGTTTGTGGGTTTGACGGTATATTTCATGCTTTCAAATCCTTAAACAGCGCGTCAAGAGCGGTATAGCCCCTTATTTTCGGGTCGCGGGCAATGGTTTCCGCTTCTCTCATTTGCGGTTCTTGTTCATCAGGTCGGGACTTTGCCTCCGGCTTCCTTCAGATTCCACCTCGCGGTGGACACCCTTGCCTTCGGCTAATGGTTCCCACTACCAGGCCCATAGCGGACCTTCACCGCCAAGCTATCGCCCATGCCGTGGTCACGCTCAGAGATAAGTGGGCCAAAATGGCACAAAGCGATTAACTAAAAGTGAGCCGATGGAGTGGCGCAAAAGTATAATGTCCCCATGAAACTAGACAAAATTTCCGAAATTCTTAGTGAGCCTGATATAATAAAAGACAGGAAACTGTCAGGAAAGAAGGTTCGCG
>JAGXSQ010000126.1 GCA_018333395.1 Dethiobacter sp. | reverse complement strand
CCAGCTTCCACCACAGATAAGCCAAAAGGCTCATTAAAATTGATTGAATGGATAAAACCAAAGGCGTTCCCAAGTAACTCATTTCTCAACTCAGGAGTTACAGTGCCTACATAGTTGATTTGGGAACCATCAAGGAAAGGTTCAACTCGTTCTTTAAAATAAGCTTCATCCTGAATAATCCCGGCTATGATCAGTTTCATGCCGACTTTGCGCGCAATCTGAATTGCTTCACTGACACCTTTATCGTGATGAATGCGCCCTAAAAAAAGCAGGTAATCTTCAGGTGTTTCCTGAAATGCGAAGTTTTCAACATCGATCCCATGATAAACGGTAGCGATATAATCCAGTTCCGGTGAGCGATCAGCGTTACTGATGGACACATAAAAAGTTGTATCGTTATATTTTTTGTAGACAGGCAGGATCTTCGGACTAGAAAAGCCGTGGATAGTAGTGAGGACGGGCGTTCTGGTCAGCCTGGAGTAGGTGAGTGGCAAAAAGTCGAAATGGTTATGGATTAGCTCAAAATCTTTAGCTCTTTCAAACATCTCGGAGATATGAAGACACTCCCATACCTTTGGATCAAGCAATTTGTCTTCTTCGTAAGGGCGTGGCACTACAGCATGGAGCTTTCCCTCTGTCAGTGAGTCAGCCGTGGCAAACAGGGTAACATCTATCCCTCTTTTTTGCAGGCCTTCTGTTATCAATGAAACTACACGTTCCCAAGGTCCATAGTTACGGGGTGGAGTCCTCCAAGCTATAGGAGAAAGCATGGCAATTCTCATTTTCAAAAAATCCCCTTTCCAACAGGTGAATGCGGAGGAGTTTTAGAATCACATCATCCTTGACGAAATCGCGCCGGGATAAGGTCGGCTACCCGGGCAGAAGCGACACCGATGACGGTGTCTGCCCCGCCGTAATAGACAAGGATTTCATCATCTTCATCTAAGATATTTTTGTCAATAGCTGAGACTGCTCCACAGGTAAAGACCACATTTGGCACCCAACTCTGGCCTGAAACACCAATTTCATAAGACTTTTCCGGCTCTAGGATGGGATTTGGGGAGCGGTAGATGAGTTTTGCCGGGTCGTCTAGGGCAGTGAGGAAAACACCAAGCCGATAGCGGAAGCCGTAGTCCACTCCGTGATAGATTAATAGCCAACCAAAGCGGGTTTTCAGGGGAGGAGCACCTGAGCCGATTTTAACAGCGTCCCACATCATCCCAGAGCGGCTGCCCATGATCAGCCTATGCCCTTCCCGGGGCCAGGGGGTGTCAAATGTGGTGGCATAGGTTAACCAGATGCTGGGAGCGATGCGGTGGTACATGGCCAGTTTGCCGTTAAACCGTTCCGGGAACAATACTGCGTTCTTGTTGGTGAACCCCGGAAAGACAAGTCCGTGGCGGTGCCAGTGTTGCCAGCGTTGTTGGACTAGGTCATCCTCAGCGATAGATGCTAGGGCAATCTGAGGAATGATGCCGTCGTAGGCAGTATAAAGCATGTAAACGCGACCTTCGATGGCGATAAGCCGGGGATCTTCACACCCCATTTTTTCACTCTCGTGGGCAGGGCCAAAGACCGGCTCAGGCAAACGCTCATCTACCTGTAGTCCGTTTTTACTAATGGCCAGCCCGAGGCGTGAGATTCCGTCTTCACCCACGGCCCGATAAAAAATGTAAACATTCCCCTTGACGCGGATGGCCCCACAGTTTAAAACGTACTTCGACTCCCAGTTGTGCTCTGCAATGGGGGTTAACATTGGGTTGAAGGGAGAGCGAATCAGCTTGCCTGCCTGTGGGAGGTCTTTTTCAATTTTCTGATCGATGATGATTTCCAGACCGTCAGGCGGTGCACCCAGGAAAAGGGCCGCTAGGTTCTCGCTCTCCCTGCCCTGCCCCATTAGTGCTGCTATTTTGGGTAAAATTTCATTACGACTGCTTATCACGTGTTCATAACAACGGGAAAACAACTCGCTGCCGAACCAGCGCCGCTCGACCATGAGAGAAAGGGGAGTGGGAATGCCCTTTCCTCCTTTGAAGCTGTAGCTGGCCCAACTCCAGAGCGAGCAGGTGATAAAATAGCCGTCTGGCAAAGTTAGCCCCAGGTGGTAGACTGCTGCCATCCGGGCTAAGTGATTACGAGCTTCTTCCACCGCGTCGTTTGTGTTGCCCCAGTCTTGTCGGGAAATTTCCAACAGTTTACTTTTCAACATTTCTTGCTGTATATTTTCAAAAATACTGTGGCCAGAAAACAGACTGACTCCCCAGTGCCCTTCGATGGAGTTAACAATCTTTGTTCCAAAATCTTTACTAGATTGCTTACTAAATGATTTCCAGATACTGCCAAGCTGCTCAGCTTCGATGATGCTTTTTAAAAGAATGGTTAGAATGCGGGTTTTGGGAAAACTGCCGCCACTACCTTTCCTCAGGTTGCTAATTACAACGCGGCTGGTAAGGTAGCTCAGAGAGGCTGCTTCCCTCATTCCTGATAGCGCGGGAAAGTCACTGTAATTTACCACAAGAGGTCGGATGGGAGATATTTCCAAATGCTCAGGCTTCAAATGCTCTTTGAGCCACTCACTGTTCCAAGTGGAATATTTAGAGACTTCTGACCAGGAAGCAAGCGCCAGAACATCTAGTGGGTTATGGTGTTTAAGGAGTTCATCCGTATCGTGGTAGCCCCAGAGGGTGATAAGGTTACGGGGAGGGTGTTCCCGTAGCAACCAGGCGGCCACCTCTGCTTTAAGGGAAAAGCTCTTAGGGGCAGGGTAGAGTGCAAAAATACGCTCTGCCACATTTTGTATTCCCTCTAAGGTGTGAAGATCCCCCGGAAGCAGGATTTGATCCAGATCTTTTTCTACTTGTTCCACCAAGCTGCGTATGGCAGTTCCCAGCTTTTCAGAGCCATCATCAAGGGAGAGACTTAGTGTCTGCTGGGCAAAAGTCTCGAATTCTTCCTTATATTCCTTTAAAAGCCGTTCGTAAATTCCTGTCACGTGAGCACTTTTCCCCGATGCTGAACGGACTAGGTGGGGCAGGATAATGGGGATGCCGGGAATGTATTCCCAATAAGCGATTTCCGGCAAAAAGGGCAGTAGGGCCGCTTTGTGGTGGAGCCATTTTTCCAGGAAGACTTGTTTGCGGCTAATAAAGGCATCGTTTTGAGTTTCCAGGGTGTTCCTAGCGTTAAACGGGCAGACTGTAAGCTCAGAGCTAGCTTCGCTTAGGTCGCAGTGGGTATGGGTGGAAATCTCCTTCAAAAAGCCAGCCATCCTTCCTTCAAAAAGAGGGACTAGACTGTTAGCCAGGTCTTCTTTTGCTAGCATAGAAATAAAGTGATAGGCGACGAGCGATTCGTAGACCAACTGAGCCCAAAGGGTAGATGGGAAAGAGAAGTCTTCTTCGCTAGCTGTAGCCGCTTCCTTGAGCTGGATGCAAAGCTCTTCGGAAAAAATGCGCGACCAGACCGCCTCGTAATAGCGGCTAAAGCCCCTGCGGAATTGAGTTAGGTGCGGACGGGTCTCAAGCGTCAGCTCCTGGAGAAACAAATTATGCCTTGGACCAATTGTTAGCACCGAACGCACAGCCTGGGGATTATGTTTCCAGACATCCTGGCCTTTGCCGATAGCCTGAAAAACCGCATGAACTGCCTGGCTAAACATATAATCCAGCCCTACTGGCATAGTGGCTTTTGGCTTGGTGCCTAGGAACACCTCGGTAATATCAGTTTTTAGCTGTAACGCACGCATTGTGAGCCAGTAGTTTATGCCATATTCATAGACCTCACCAGACCAACTTGACACTTCTTCAAGAAGATTGGGCAATAGTTGGCGAGAAATGGTCATTCCGGCGTCTAGGCACCCTTTAAGTTCCAGATTGTAGAGAGATGCCAGCAGGGGGAAGACTAGGTGGTCGCCGATGCTATTGCTAAGATGGGATAATTTAAAGCGGGGTAGCACAAATTGAGCGCTTCCGTCGCGAACGGGTTGATACATAAGTTTAATCCAGTCCGATGTCAACCCTTCCGGTGAACCATTGCTCTTCGCAGTCAAAAGGCTGGGTTCCACAATCACTAAGTCTGCCGTCAATCTGTGAGCCACGTCCATCAAGCTGCGTACCACCCATCCCCTACCCGTCAAGGCTTTGTCTAGGCGAGTTAGCAATATGCGCTCAGATTCGTAGTTCTCCATACTAGAAAGAGAAGGGCAGACAGCGCAGACTATTAAAGCTTTCAGGTCGGGGTAAAAGCTGTCAAGTCCTGCTTCTAGAATGGACAAAACAATTTGCGCTTCATCCCCTCCATTTAGAAAGGGGATGCCCACCACTAAGTCCACATTTTCCATTCCGGCAGCTTTTTCCAAAGCGCGGGATAATGATTGATGATACATGCTTTCCAATTCTGTCACTGTCTTCACCTCAGGGCATTTATTTTTATTTTTAGCTTCTCGCTCATTTCTTCCTCCCAGCGTAGCGCTTGTGCAGATAATGTCAACAAAGAGAAAAATATACGTCAGAGAAAGAAAAATATGTTATAATTATATAGTATATTCTTAGTTTATGATATAAAAACAGCAAACTGAATTGTCTGAAAAGTTATTTAATTTTTATGTAAAGGAGTGATGTCTCTTGTTTCTACCTCATGCAAGTCCAAAGGAAGTAAAAAAACGGTTGCGGATTGCCTTAGTGGGTAGTCATCTGCCCCGTCAATGTGGGATTGCCACCTTTGCGGCCAGTTTAAGCCGTGCGTTAGAAGGCATAATGGGTCGTGATTCCACCTGGTTTGTTGCTCTAAACAACAACGAGCACTACGATTACCCCTCTAAGGTTATTTATCAGATTGAGCAAGACCGTCTGGAAAATTATCAAACCGCTGCCGAACTTATCAATTCCTCTGAGATAGATATAGTGTCACTGCAACACGAGTTTGGACTGTTCGGAGGGCCTGACGGCATCCACATTGTGGAGTTTTTAAACCATTTACAAAAACCGGTGGTAACAACCTTTCATACCGTCTTGGAAAAGCCATCCTCAAGCCAGAAAAAGGCGTTCATCGAGGTTGCCGCCTTTTCCCAGGCACTGGTAGTAATGAATGAACGGGCCATTGCCATGATGACAGACATCTACAATATTCCCCCTTCCAAGATCCACCTAATCCAGCATGGCGTTCCCGACGCATTCTATATTGACCCCGCTTACTATAAGCATCAACTGCAGTTGTCGGAGCGTTTTGTCGTCCTGACCTTCGGCTTCCTTAGCCCCAACAAAGGAATTGAGATTATGCTGAAAGCCATGCCCGCTGTGGTTAAAAAGCATCCCGCAGTGCTGTATATCGTCTTAGGTGTCACCCACCCCACGGTAAAGAAGCGCCACGGTGAAGAATACCGGGAAAGCCTGAAAAACCTTGTGAAAAACTTTGATATCGCTGAAAATGTTCTTTTTGTCGTTGAGTTTGTAGATGACGACACTTTGGGCTACTACTTGGGAGCGGCAGATCTAGTAGTCTGCCCATATCACTCTGAGGGCCAGATTACAAGCGGTGTCCTCAGTAACTCACTGGGCAAAGGGAAAGCCATTATTTCCACTCCATACCTGCATGCCCAAGTGGCGCTAGCCGGAGGGAAGGGTCGGCTGGTCAACTTTAATGATCCGGTGGGGATGTCTGAAGCAGTCCTGCAGCTAATTGAAAATTCCGAGGAGAGGCTTTCCCTCGCAGGACAGGCTTATATCGCGGGCCTGCAAATGAGCTGGAGCCGTGTTTCCAGGCAGTACCTAGATGTCTTTGGAGCGCTGATGTCTCAGGCCATAGGAACAAATAAGCAAGATCGTGTATTTACTCTGCCAGTCATCAACATGAATTACCTTAAGACACTCACAGATGATACGAGCATCGTCCAACATGCTCTCTTTGGCATTCCTGACTATGCCCATAATTATTCCGCAGATGATGCGGCCCGAGCTATCGTAGCCTGTGCCCATTATTTTAACATGTTCAAGGATGAGTCAGTGCTGTTCCTAGTAGATAAGTATATAGCTTTTCTTTCCCATGCGAGGCAGAAAAACGGCTGGTTTTACAACTATCTAAATTACCAGAAAGGATTTCCTGCGCAGGAGCTGAGTCAGGATACGTTTGGACGGTGTCTGTGGGGACTAGGTGCAGCGGCCAGTCTAGTGCAGAACCGGGATCAGGGCATACTGGCCAGGGAACTATTAGAAGCTAGCATACCACAATTGGACAAGCTAACATACACTCGCGCCCAGGCATACAGTGCTTGCGGTCTGGGTAATTATCTGTCTCGCTTCCCTGAGTCTAAAACTGCAGAGGATGGGCTGCGCTTAATCGTCGATTCTCTACTGCAGCGTTACCGGGAAAATGCCTCAGATTCTTGGCGCTGGTTTGAAAACTTCTTAACTTATGATAACGCCCGCTTGCCCCATGCTCTCTTGTTAGGCTATAGGCATTTTTCCGAGCCCGTCTACTTAGAGACGGCCCTGTCAGCTTTGGATTTCCTCATCGACACCCAGTATCAAGAAGGATATTTTGACCTAATCGGCAACAAGGGTTGGTACGTAAAAGGAGGAGAAAGAGCCCTATTCTGCCAGCAACCTCTCGATGCCGGTGCCTTAACGGAAGCATGTCTCCTGGCATCTGCGCTGAGCGGTCAGCAGAAGTACCTAGATCTGGCCTATGCTGCTTTTCAATGGTACCTAGGCCGCAACCGATTAGGCAAAGCTCTCTACCATCCGGCCACGGGCTCCTGTTCAGACGGCCTAGCGGAGAACGGCCCCAGTAAAAATAGGGGAGCCGAGTCCACCATTTCTTTTCTGCTTGGACTGCTCTCCCTTTACGGTTGGGAACTTTTTGGGCGATTCCATTATAAAAAAAAGACGATTATCAAGAATGTGCGCTACAATACAAACAACGAAAAGAGTAAGTGAAAATTTTAGTGGATGAGGGATGTTTAGATGACTTTGGGAAAAAAGCTTCTGGAATCGGCAGAGCCCCCCTGGGGAAAATGGGAAGTGCTGTTAAGTGAACCCGGTTATAAGGTAAAGCGCATCACCGTAAACCCGGGGCATAAGCTTAGCTACCAGCAACACGTCCACCGGCAGGAGCACTGGTTCGCCGTGGCGGGAAAAGGGCTTATCATGCTGGACGGTAAGGAAATATCACTCCAGCCCGGAGAAGCGGTGGATATTCCAGCAGCAGCCGCCCACCGCGCCATCAATCACGGCGCTGAGCCTTTTGTCTTTATTGAAGTGCAGCGTGGCAGCTACCTGGGTGAGGATGATATCGTCCGCTTGGAAGACAGCTACGGCAGAACGTAAAATGTGGTTCATTAAACTGCTTCCATTAAGGAAAGGATGAATGAACATGACACGGTATGCTGTCATTATGGCTGGAGGGAGTGGAGAGCGCTTCTGGCCTTGGAGTCGAAGCCATCTCCCCAAACAGTTTTTGAAGCTATTAGGGGAGAATTCTCTTCTCCAACAGTCCTATGAGCGCATTGAAAGCCTTTTCGACCCGCAGCACATCCTGGTGGTGACAGGAAAAGAGCACGTTGCCCTCGCGAGGGAACAGCTACCCAGGCTGCCGCAAGAAAACCTGCTTATAGAACCTCAGGGTAGAAATACGGCACCCTGTATCGGCCTGGCCGCCATGCATATTCGCAAGAGGTCTCCGGATGCCACCATGCTGGTCTTTCCGGCAGATCACTTGGTGCAGGGGCGTGCAGAATTTGTCCGCTGCTTGGAAAAAGGACTTCAATTTGCTTCAACAGCTGAGGTTCTGGTAACAATCGGCATCATCCCAACCCGGCCGGAGACGGGTTATGGCTATATTGAGCGGGAAAAAGACGCTCTTCCCGGCACCCCTTTAACGTTTAAAGTGCGACAGTTCGTAGAAAAGCCCACTGCCAATATTGCCCTAGAATATTTGCGTGCGGGCAGATATTTTTGGAACAGCGGTATTTTTGTCTGGCAGACTGACTTGATTCTAAATAAAATAGAAAAACTGCTGCCAGAGTTGCACAGCGGACTAACAGCAATTGCCAGGCACATCGGTGCCGATGGAGAGCAGGAAGCTATGGCAAGGATTTTTCCTTCCCTCCCCAGCATCTCCATCGATCATGGAATAATGGAGAAATCTCCGGAGATTCTGGTTGTTCAGGGCGATTTCGGTTGGGACGACCTGGGAAGCTGGACTGCCCTAGCGGCATGTTTCCCCAATGATCAGCACAAGAATGTGGTCAGAGGGGAACACGTGGGGATCGATACCACCAATTGTTTGGTGTATGGTCAGGATCTCCTCATTGCCACCTTAGGTGTGCAGGACTTAGTAATTGTACAGGCGGGAAATGCAGTGCTGGTCTGCTCTAAGGAGCGTAGTCAGGATATCAAAAAGCTGGTACAGTCCCTCAGGGATCAAGGATTAGACAAATACCTGTAACCGAAAGAGGAAGGAGCGTTGGGCTGGTGGAATACAGGAAAAAATATCAACAATGGCTTGAATTTCCCGGAATGGACGAGGAATTGAGCCAGGAACTGACCAAGATTTCCCTTGATGAAAATGAAATAGCCAACCGCTTCTCTAAAGAGATCGCCTTTGGCACCGGAGGAATCCGGGGGCGGATGGGTGCCGGAACTGCACTGATCAATATCTATATAGTCCGTAAGGTTACGGCAGGTCTGGCGCGCTATCTGCTTAACAGTTGCCCGCAAGTGGGAAAAGCTCCCTCCGTAGTTATTGCCTGCGATACCCGGCGCAACTCTGAGCGGTTTGTTCGAGAAACGGCGGAAGTTTTAAGCAGCATTGGTATTAAAGCCTGGGTTTTCCCAGAGCCTACTCCCACACCCCTCTTGTCATTTGCGGTCAGAGAACTGCAGGCTTCAGCAGGAGTCGTCATTACAGCCAGCCACAATCCGCCTGCCGACAATGGCTACAAGGTGTACGGGTCAGACGGCGGCCAGATCACTGATTGCCAAGCCCAAGCCATCACAGAGCAAATTCTTCAGGTAGAAAATGAACTAACAATACCGGGGGGAGACTTGGAAGAAGCGAAAAATAACGGGTTGCTTGAGCTGGTCGGTGCCGAGGTCGATAACCTTTATTTTAAGCATTTACAGAGTATATCCCTCAGCTCAAGCTGGTGGGGTAAAGGATCGTTGCCAGTAAGGGTTGTCTACACCCCCCTCCACGGCACAGGGGGTAAGGCAATTCCACGGGCGCTGGCAAATGCCGGCATCACAGATCTCTTCCTCGTGTCAGAGCAGTTAGAGCTGGATCCCAACTGTTCCACAGTTCAATATCCAAATCCCGAAGATTGGGAAGTGTATAACCTGGCCATAGCCTTGGGGAAAGAAAAGGAGGCAGACCTATTATTGGCTACCGACTTAGACGCTGATCGTCTGGGTGCCGCTGTTCGCAGCATCTCAGGGCGCTATGTCCCTCTAACCGGCAATCAGATTGGCTGCTTGCTGCTGGACTATATCCTTTCTCAAAGAAAAAAGCAGGGGAAGCTTCCCGCTAACGGCATAGTGATCCAGACTGTGGTGACTTCGGAAATGGGGAAGGCCATCGCCGCAGACTACGGGGTGGAGACAGTAGAAACACTGACGGGGTTTAAATATATTGGAGAACAAATTAAAGAACGTGTCGATACAGGCCAAAATGTTTTTCTCTTTGGTTTTGAAGAGAGCTATGGCTACCTCGCAGGTGACTTCGTCCGCGATAAGGACGGTATTCAAGCCAGCCAGCTAGTAGCCGAAATGACCGCCTATTATAAATACAGAAAGATGACTCTCTTAGATGCTCTAGAGCAACTGTTCTTCGCTCATGGCTATTTTCAAGAAGAACTGGTTAACCTTAAACTGGCTGAAGGTGAGCTTTATCGGGTGGAGCAGGGCATGAACCAATTGCGCGGCACCCATTTGTTGGAAATGAACGGGCTAAAAATCATCCGCGCAGATGATTATCTAAAACAGTTAAGCACTGACGTACAGGGGAACCAAACACCGATTGGGCTGCCTGCCAGCAACGCGCTGAAATATATTTTGGAGGATCTTTCCTGGTTCTGCATTCGCCCATCAGGCACCGAGCCAAAGATAAAGATTTACCTAGGGGTGAAGGAAGATAGCGCCGATAAAGCTACAGCCAAGCTTTCTGCGCTCAAGGAAAAGGTCCTAGCGCTGGTGACTGGTCTGGAAATGCGCTCCCTGTAACGATTTTTCTATTCTTGATCAGGGATTTCTAAGACATAAAACAGTAAACAGAAATGCGCCACCTACAGTATCGGCATCCCGTCTTTATCCTCAAACACGAACCTGAGCTTGGCATTACCCAGCCAGGGAACATGTGGGTCGATATTACAAGAGTAGTGCTGTTATCCATAACTTCCGGACGGCAGCGCGTTATTTGGAAAAACAGTTAGAGCCGATTAAAAGCTGTCCCGGGATTTTTCGCTTGAAAAACGCGTCTTTTGAGACAATCTCCTAGACGGAAGTCAAAGGCCGGAGTGCCGGTAGGCCGGAAAAGATCAAAACTGCTCTCAACTGCTCAACAATTCACTGTCATTTGAGGTGAAACGATGCAAAAAATAAAGGAAACTTTCCGGGAAGTTTTTTTTTGCCATGCTTCCCGTTGTGGTGGTCGTAATAATTTTGCAGTTCAGCATACTGCATTTGCCGTGGGAAGTGCTTTGGCGTTTTTTAGGCGGGGCTGTAATGGTTGGAGGAGGGCTTTTTCTCTTTCTGCTGGGAGTGCAGATCGGCCTGCTGCCCATGGGAGAGCTGATCGGTTCTGCCGTGGCGCGGCAGGGCAAACTGTGGCTGCTGGTTCTCTTTGGCTTTATCCTGGGGTTTGTCGTCACTGTGGCCGAACCGGATGTGCGTGTGCTCGCTTTACAGGTGGATCTGGTTTCCGGCGGTGCCATCAGCCGGTCAGTGCTTGTTTATACCATAGCGCTGGGATTAGCCATCTTTGTTGCCCTGGCCATGCTGCGAACGGTATTTAACATTCCCCTTGTCTATTTACTTATTTCCGGTTACGGCCTGATTTTTGCCATTGCCACTATTGCCCCTCCCCATTTTATTCCTGTCTCATTCGATGCAGGGGGAGTAACAACAGGCCCGATGGCCGTACCATTTATCCTTGCCCTCGGTGTCGGTGTGACTGCAGTATTGGGGGGTAAACGGACAACGGCGGATCGCTTTGGCCTGGTGGCGCTTGCCTCCATCGGGCCGGTGCTGGCTGTACTGCTGCTGGGAGTGATTTACCGGTGATGAGCATTCTTTTCCAGAACTTTTCCCATATGGCTGTTGAGGTAGCTTTTGCCCTTATACCGCTGCTCTTGTTTTTTCTATTCTTTCAGATTGTCTTTCTAAAAATGCCCCGGGAACAGGTATTGAACATTGTGATAGGCTCAATCCTTGCTTTTATTGGCCTGACATTGTTTTTGCAGGGCGTGAAAGCGGGCTTTTTCCCAGCAGGGGAACTGATTGGCAAGCAGCTGGGCGCTGCCGGCAATAACTTGCTGATGATCTCCATAGGTTTTATCCTCGGCTTTGCGGCTACCTTTGCCGAACCGGCGGTGCGTATTCTTACTTTTGAGGCAGAAAAAGTATCCAGTGGCTCCATTCCCCGCATGATCCTGCTGTATACCCTTTGTTTTGGTGTATCCGTCGCGGTGGCTCTCTCCATGCTGCGTATTATTACTGGTTGGTCGTTGTTCTACTTTATTATTCCCGGCTATCTGCTGGCCCTGCTGCTCACGCACTTTGCCGGCCCCTCTTTTACGGCTATTGCTTTTGACGCGGGAGGGGTGGCCACCGGCCCTATTGCCGTTACCTTTATTCTGCCTATTGCCGTAGGTGCCGCTTCAGTGGTGGAAGGGCGGGATCCGCTGTTGGACGCTTTCGGTATGGTCTCCCTTGTTGCCTTGGCGCCCATTCTCTCTGTGCTGATACTGGGGATTTTGTTTCAGAAAAGAGGGGAAGCATGACCAATTTGTTGGCGCAGTGCCTCGTTGGTTACAAATTGTTGGTGACCATCGTGCCCAAAGGGGCGGCTACCAGAGCCCGTGTCGCCTCCCTGCGGGCTGGTGCCGAGGGCGGCACAATCCTGTTAGGCCGCGGCACGGGTATGCACGAGTTCAAAAAAATATTTGGGCATTCCCTTGATCCGGAAAGGGAGCTGGTCCTTACCTTGGTTCCCGCAGAGTCGGCGGCGCCGGTATTGGAAAGCCTGGTAGCGGCTGCCACTCTGCATAAACCGGGAAGGGGTATTGCCTTTGTGATTGATGTGCCATGGGTAGCCGGGGTTGTCCACTGTAAGCCGGAGAACACGAAAGGAGGTGGCCCTGTGCAGTACGAAGAGCCTCGTTTTATTTTGATTGTTACCATTGTCAACAAAGGTTTTGCCGATAGGATCGTGGATATCAGCAAAGCGGCGGGGGCGGAGGGGGGCACCATTGTTTACGGCCGGGGTACCGGCATTCATGAACAGGCAAAATTCTTCGGTATTCCGATTGAGCCGGAAAAAGAAATGGTTTTGACCCTGGTTCTCCGGGAAAAGGGTGAACGGGTGCTGGAGGCCATCCTGGAAAAAGGAGAGCTGTGCAAACCGGGCCGGGGGATTGCGTTCATCCTGGATGTGGAAAAAACCGCTGGGATCAATCACCCCGTTTGCTAAACATCGGCAGCGTGACAGCGGGACAAACGCAGCAGCACGGGTTAATGTAGAGAGAGATCCAGGGAGTAGGCAACCAAACACGGCTTCCCGAATTTCTCAGCTTAAATATTACCATTTAAGCTATGTTTTTGAAAACCAAAGCAACGCGTTCTTGACAAGCTTGCCGTCAGGTTGCGACCGGCATCCAACACAGCAATGCCTTCAGGGGTTCAATGATTGCTGTTTTAAATTGCTAGACTTGCTTTTTTTCCGGTACCAGCGCCTCCCGAGATCAGTGGAAGAAAAATTCAGTGTGATTACTCCTGGGGCTTCGCCAGGCGCAAGAAGTGGCCTTAAACCTAGGGAGGAGGCCCTGTATGCTGACTCTGGATGCCTATTATGCTGTGGGAACCACCTTTATTATGGCCAGGGAGTGCTTAAATGAACAAGTACAGCGTCTTTTGCATGTGCTCACCCGGGCCAAGAAAAATATCGTGGCTTACGCGCCCACAGTGCCGAAAGGTGGCCGGGGCAGGCCGTCTGTCTTAGGCAAAAAAATCATTTTGGCCAGCCTGTTTGCTCAGGAAAAAGAGGCGGCGGTATTCTGCAGTACAAGAAGCCAATAAAATCAAGGGCTTTGGTCTATGGTAGTATATCCCATTACATATAAATTCGCTCCCATTGCTACAGTAAAAACATGAAAAAGGCTACACCATATCGGGCATCTTGCGGCCCTTCTGCGTTCGATCAAAGTCGGCATCGAAGCTAATGATGGTATACTCATGCTTTACCGCAGCCACATATTGGTAGGCGTCATCGAAACTCAGCTGGTATTGCTTTCGTACCGCCAGCGCCTGTCTGGGATCGGCAGCATCCAGACGAATCCTCATAACGCCAGAGTCCTCGACTGTATCAGAAAGAAAATCCACAAAGACCTCATCTTTTTTCAGCCGGGTAAGAATGACCCCGATGGAATAGAGAGAAAACTCTGTTATGGCTATTAAGCGCGCTTCTACCTGCTGAAAGAAACGGCGTACCTCGGCTGCCTTTTCTTGTTCAAGAAACAATTCCAGCCAGACATTTGTGTCTACCAGATACATTACTGCTCAGTCCCCCACCACTCTAGCGCTTTTTTTTGCAACTCCAAAGAGGTGAATTGATCGCGGTACTCCTGCAGACCACCCGCCCAAGTCAAACGTAGTTTCTTTTGTCTCTTACGCATCTTCTTTTCCAGTAAGAATTCCGCAAAATCTATGACCTCTTGCTGAAGGTCGGACGTCATCAACAAGCTCTCTTATCGTCTGCATGGTTCCCTTTAACCTCCTGTTTGTTGCTCTCAGTCCAGCCTTGTGTGTTTATTATACTTCCGCCTTGCTTTCAATGCCATCAGGATTGACTTCGCCGAACACTCTACCAGATTTGGGTTTACAGCTACCCCTGCTGCATATATAATGTATATACGGGTGATACTTATGTTTAAAATCCTGTGCTTTGAATGGGATGCTGGAAACATGCACAAGCCGTTGCGTCACAAGGTTAGTCTTGAAGAAGCGGAGCAGGTGTTCTGGAACGGTCCGCTTTTCAAAAACACTCGGGAAGACCGATACTTGGCATTAGGCGTTGCCGATAATGGCCGGTACTTGGTAGTGGTGTTTACCTACCGCGCCGGTACAGCCAGAATCATCACCGCTCGGAGCATGAATAAATATGAGCGCCAATACTATCTCAGGCAAAGGGGTGAGTAAACGTGAAAAGACAACTGCCTGATTTCAAAACCGCCGAAGAAGAAGCGGCCTTTTGGGAAAAGCACTCCGTGGCCCCCTTTCTAAGTCAAATGGAGACCGTAGAATTTGAAGTCGTCAGGCCCCGAAAAACACAGATCAGCATCCGCTTCGATCCGGGCATACTGGCGCAGGTCCAGAGGATCGCCGATGCCAAGGGTATCCCTTATCAGACGCTTATACAATTATGGGTGGCGGAGAAGGCCGCCGGACAGGACCAGCGGGGATAACACCAACCCTGCCCCATATTTTCCCATTACGGTTTTGAAAAACATACATCCGCCGCCGACAGGAGACAGTCGTCACAACTCTCCTTAAAGAAAGGAGTAGATACCAACATGCCCTTTGGACGAAAAGCAAGGCCATGCCGTGTGTACGAATACGGTTGCCTGCCGCCCATATCGGGTAAGGAAGAACTGCAGGAAGCCCTGCGATTGCGCAACCGCTACTGGAACAAGCTAGTTGAAATAGACCGACCGATTCGGCAGGAGTCCTGCCCCGTACCCCGTTTGATGGACAGTAGAAACACATAGTATACTGAAAATCAGAAAGGGGATAAAAAATGGCGACACAATACAGTGCTGAATTCAAATTGGAAGCAGTAAAAAGAGTAAAAACCAGTGGTGCACCGGTAGCCAGAGTAGCGGCAGAACTGGGCATAAACGAAAATACTCTGCATGGATGGATCAAAAGATATCGGGAAAAACCCTCTCTGCCCTTCCCGGGCAGCGGCAAGCTGAGTACCGAGGACGAGAGACTAAGAAAGCTTGAAAGAGATAACCGGGAATTGCGGGAGGAAAACGAAATCCTAAAAAAGGCCGCGGCTTACTTCGCGAAAAACCAGAAATAAAGCGGTTTGAATTTATCAAAGCCCATCGCCGTGATTATCGGGTGGCGAAGCTATGCAAAGTGCTTGAAGTATCAAGAAGCGGATACTATGCATGGGAAAATCGCCCGAAAAGTGCCAGATCACGAGAAAATGAGTTTCTAACAGAGCAGGTCAAAGCCATCCATATCAAGAAGCGTCAAACATATGGCAGCCGAAAAATGACAGAAGAAATTCGTCGGAGCGGCAAAGCAGTCAACCACAAGCGGATCGAGCGGATTATGAAACAAGAAGGGCTGCGCTCCAAGGTGGCGAAAAAATTCAAAGCAACAACTAATTCCAAACATAACCTGCCGGTAGCCGAAAACCTCTTAAACCGAGAATTTACAGCGACCAAACCCAATCAGAAAATGGTCAGCGATATCACCTATCTATGGACTGAAGAAGGCTGGCTGTATATCGCCGGAGTGATGGATTTATTCGGCCAGAAGATTGTTGGACTATCAATGAGCGACAGGATGACCAAGGAGTTACCCATTAACGCCTTAAGAAGCGCCTGGCTGCACAGTGGTCGACCCAGCGGCGTTCTCATCCATTCCGACCGGGGTAGCCAGTACTGCTCAAATGACTACCAGGCTTTATTAAAGGATTTTGGCTTTATATGCAGCATGTCACGCAAAGGCAACTGCTG